>DFKU01000070.1 GCA_002373615.1 Alphaproteobacteria bacterium UBA3637
ATATAGCCCAAGCCCACACGGCGCAACAGTTCACATTTATCACGAATGGCTGGTACTGCCGAGAAAAATTCTGATGCTTCGTCCACCGTCATGTTCAGCACATCTGCAATGGATTTATCACGGTATTTGATTTCCAATGTTTCGCGGTTATAGCGCGTCCCGTGGCAGGCGTCACACTTCACATACACATCCGGCAAAAAGTTCATGGAAATTTGCTTGACGCCATCGCCTTCACAGGCCTCACACCGACCGCCCCGAACATTAAAGGAAAAACGCCCTGCTGTATAGCCGCGCGCCCGCGATTCCGGCAGGCCCGCATACCACGACCGAATGGGTTCAAACATCCCTGTATAGGTGGCAGGGTTTGACCGCGGCGTCCTGCCAATCGGGCTTTGGTCAATGTCAATAATCTTGTCAATGTTGGCGGCGCCTTTGATGGCTTTACAGGGACCTGCCACTTCGCGCGTTTTCATGAGGAGGTTATGTAAATTCTTATAAAGCGTTTCAATGATGAGTGAAGATTTGCCACCCCCCGAAACGCCTGTCACACAGGTCAAAGTGCCGAGGGGAATATCCACGCTGATGTTTTTGAGGTTATGCAAAGTTGCCCCTTCCACGCGCAGGAATTGACCATTGCCAGTGCGACGCTTTTTGGGCACCTGAATTTGGCGCATGCCGGATAAGTATTGTCCCGTCACAGAAACGGGGTTGTTTTCAACCTCCTGAGGTGTGCCTTTGGCCACCAAATAGCCCCCGTGGCGCCCTGCCTCAGGCCCAATGTCAATCAGGTAATCCGCCGCGCGCATGGTATCTTCGTCATGTTCCACCACAATCACGGTATTCCCCAGATCGCGCAGGCGATTCAAGGTTGCCAACAATTTATCATTATCCCGTTGATGCAGACCGATAGAGGGTTCATCCAACACATACAAAACACCCGTAAGGCCTGTACCAATTTGACTGGCAAGACGAATGCGCTGCGCTTCGCCACCCGACAAAGTGCCGCTGATACGATCCAAGGGCAAATACCCCAAGCCCACGTTGTTCAAGAATGTCAGGCGTTCCACGATTTCTTTTAAAATACGTTCGGCAATCGTGCGTTTTTCGGTGGACAATTTTTTGGGCAAATTTTGGAACCATTCTAGCGCGGTCGCAATGGAAAACCGTGTCACTTCCCCGATATTCTTCTTATCTAATTTTACCGCTAATGCCTCAGGTTTCAAACGCGCACCACCACAAGCTTCGCAGGGCGTATTCAACATGTATTTGGCAATATTTAAACGTGCCTCATCAGATTCCGTTTGTAAATAACGGCGCTCTAAATTCGGAATAACCCCTTCAAAAGACACTCCGCGTTCGTGAATACCGTATAAAATCGCGTGTTGTAAATCCTTATCCAACTGATTCCATGGCGTATTCAAATCCAGGCCGAAACGCCGCATCAAGGGGCGCAGGGCATATTCGTACCAATGCCCCATTTCCCCCGTACTGGTGGACCAAGGGGCAATCGCCCCGCGCGCAATGGAAAGCTCCGGACGCGGAATGACAAGCTCGGGATTGATGGTTTGTTTTGCCCCCAAGCCCCCACACACAGGACACGCCCCTTCAGGGTTATTAAAGGAAAACAGACGCGGTTCCAATTCAGGAATTGTAAAACCTGATACAGGGCAAGAAAAGTGTGTGGAAAACAGGCGTGAAAAACTTTTATCAGGGCTTTCAGCACACATGAGGCCATCGGCCAGCGCCACCGCCTTTTCAATAGAGCCCGCCAAGCGCGATTGAACTTCAGGCCGAATAATGACACGGTCAACCACCACAGAAATATCATGCTTTTTGTTTTTATCCAAAGCAGGAGCTTCCTCTATCGCAACCATTTCGCCATCCACCAATAAGCGCGCGTACCCCTGCTTTTGCCAAGTGGCAATTTCTTTTTTATATTCACCCTTTCGTCCACGCACCACAGGCGCCAAAATCATCAATTTTGTCCCTTCATCCAATTTTAAAAGGGCGTCCACCATCTGGGTAATTGTTTGTGCTTCAATGGGTAGCCCTGTCGCCGGTGAATAAGGCGTCCCTGCCCGCGCCCACAAAAGACGCATATAATCATAAATTTCCGTCACTGTTCCCACCGTGGAACGTGGGTTATGACTGGTCGTTTTTTGTTCAATTGAAATGGCGGGCGATAGGCCTTCAATCAAATCCACATCAGGCTTATTCTGTAAATCCAAGAATTGGCGCGCATAAGCGGACAAACTTTCCACATAACGCCTTTGTCCTTCCGCATAAATGGTATCAAAGGCAAGCGAGGATTTCCCAGAGCCCGACACCCCTGTAATCACGACCAATTGATTTTTGGGAATATCTACATCAATGTTTTTCAGGTTATTTTGGCGTGCGCCACGAATTTTGATGAAGTCCATACTGCCTCCTTGAAAATTTGGGGGATATTATACACCTATTTCTCAAAAATCGCAAATATTCTTTTGTGTATGATTTTATGTTCTTCTCAATTCATAAAGATTGATTTTTTTAATTTTTACCTCATCATTAGAGCCATCAAACGTTTATTGAAAGCTGCGGGATCGGGCAGTTGTTCGCCTTCGGCCAGCAACGCTTGGTCATATAAAAGGTGTATCACATCATCTGCCTCATTCCCTGTCATCTCAGCCAATTTATGAATCAAGGGGTGGCGTGGATTGACCTCTAAAATACGGGCACTTTCAAAGGCCGTTTTTTGCCCATGCTGACGCATCAGGCGTTCCAAATGCAGACTCATTTGCCCGGCACCCGTCGTCAAAGCCACAGCCGAATCCGTCAGGCGATCTGTCGTTTTTACCTCCTTGACAGCTTCGCCCAAAACTGATTTCATGCGCTGCAATAAGGTATCTGTTTTTTCTTTGGGTAAAACTTCCCCTTTGACTTCAGTGGGTTTGATTTTTTCCAGTTCGCTTCCCGCCTGTTGCACAGGAATAAACTTATGCCCAGAAAATTCCGGATACGTATTTGTCCAAAATTCATCAATCGGGTCGGTGAGCAGCAAAACCTCTATGCCACGCGCTTTTAACCCTTCCAGTTGCGGACTGGAACGCAGGGCTTCCAAATTGGATCCTGTTAAATAGTAGATATTTTTTTGTTCCTTTTTCATACGGGAAATATAGTCCTTTAAGGTCGTTAAATCTGCGCCGTTCGTGGAATAAAAGCGACAAAGTTCGGCCACTTCATCTCTGGAGGCCGAAGGTTCATAAAGCCCTTCTTTTAAGACAATCCCAAAGTTTTTCCAAAAGGTATTATATTCTTCGGGCTTTTCAGCGCGTTTTTTAAGGGCAGACAAAATCTTGGCGGTCATGCCTTGGCGAATTTTTGTGAGTACCGGCGTTTGTTGCAACATTTCACGACTGACGTTCAAGGGTAAATCTTTGGTATCAATGACCCCAGCCACAAAGCGCAGCCAATAGGGCAACAATTCCATTTCATCCGAGATGAAAACTTTATTCACATACAAACTTAAATTTCCCTTTTTATCCGGTTGGAACAAAGTCATCGGGGGCTCAGTCGGAATGAACAAAAGTGCGGTGTAATCAATGACACCTTCAGCATGGTAGTGCAAAGTTTCCCAAGGCGCATCAAAGGCATGGGAAATTGCTTGATAAAAATCCTTGTATTGCGTGGGGGTAATGTCGGATTTGGGGCGCATCCACAGAGCAGAGCCCGAATTGATGGCCTCTTCTTTATCGCCTTCCTTCAAGAAAATGGGCAAGTTGATAAAATCGCTGTATTGCTTGACCAGATGGCGCAAACGGAAAGCATCCAAAAATTCAGTATCTTCTTTTTTCAGGTGCAGACAAACCGAGGTGCCAAAGGGGGCAGATTTATCTTCAGAAATCGTAAATTCCCCTGCGCCTGTTGATTCCCAAAGCCAACCCATCTCTTCGCCGGCTTTACGGGTACGCACAGAAACCTTATCAGCCACCATAAAGCTGGCATAAAAACCCACCCCAAACTGACCGATAATATCCATATCCTTTTGTTTATCACCGGACAAGGATTTCAAAAATTCAGCTGAGCCTGAGCGCGCAATGGTGCCCAGATGGTCAATTAAATCTTGCTTATTCATGCCAATCCCATTGTCGGTAATAGTCAGCGTTCCAGCCTTTTTATCAGGGGTGATGGTCAGGCGAAAGCCTTCCTTTCGAGCCAGTTCAGGATGTACCAGCCCAGCATAGCGCAACTTGTCGCAGGCATCGGCACCATTTGAAATCAGCTCCCTTAAAAAAATCTCCTTATTGGAATAAAGCGAATGAATAACAATATCCAAAACTTTGGCGACTTCCGCCTTAAAAGCAATCTTTTCTGACATTTTTAAATCCTTTCTTTACATACCCATGTATATAAGATTCCCCCCGCCAAAATGCAAGGGGAACATAAAAAAGAAAGTAAACGCAGAGGATTCTCTTCACTAACTTTTTCTATATTTTGGTTCATTTTTTACCTTTCAGTTGTTTAATTTAAAGAATGGACTCAATGGATCAAAATAAGAAAAACTAATTTCATTGCTAATAACGCAATTCACTAACTTTTTCTATATTTTGGTTCATCTTATTACTCCAATTTTTTATTATTGAAACACCACCTGAATTCCAGGTGGCCGGAGAGTTCATAAATCAAATACTTCAATGATCCCGATGGTCTTTAGGGTTTCCCCTTGAACATACACCAAAGGCTCCCCGACCAAGTCGGGAAAAAATAGGTGAGCAAATCCAAGGGATTATTTAAAACACATGCACCTTTTGGGGCAGGTGTCACTCACCCGAAGTATTGAGTTTATGAGACTCTCTTGCACCCTTTCAGGTACTCAGAATACAGCTTGCGCCATATTCACTTTCAGTTTACAATAACTTTGATTTAAAAATCAAGTGGTTTTTTCGAAAATTCTATTTTCAGGGCACGCAAGGCATCATGAATTGGAATAAAATAAGAAAAAGAAGTTTCCTCAGAATTGCGCCCGTCATGTAATCCCAAGACATTACCAAACTCATCCAACAAAGGGGCACCGGCATAGCCCGCTGTAGTTGTGATACTGGCTTGAATAAAGTCCTGATACTTTTTCTTTTTAAAACGCAAGTTACTGACAATCCCTTGAGTAATGGTCGCACGATGTTGCCCCCCTTCCGGATTTCCAACAACAAACACTTTCATTAAAGGTTTTAGTAATTCTTCTTCGGCAATCGGAAGCATATAAGTTTTGTATGCCGCCCCTTTTAATAAAGCTACATTCAAGCGAAAATTAGTACGCAAAACCTGCGCTTGGAAACGGGCGCCTTGACTGTCGGAAATGGTGACATAGCGGGCAGATCCCACCGCTTCAGCCGTTGTTAAAATATGTCCGTCACGCGTGATGTAAAATCCACTGGCCTCTTCCCCAACTGTAACGGTAGCACGCTTGGTTAAAAAGTAATTTTCATCCAAAGGCCTGGTATTTTGTTTTTGTTGCATTTCCAGAATAATAGGCGTTTGTTTTTCTTCGGATTTCATCAAGTCATCTAATGTGCCTTGTTGCGTAATCAGGCGGTAAAAATCTTCCTCATGTCCCAAACGCTCAGCGGCGTTTTGCAAGGCACGCAGCAAAATCAATTCATTTCCTTTTTCTGTTGGTTTTTCTACAACACCAATACCTGTTGTTGTAAAAGTGGCAATCACTTTATCCGCCAAAGTATCATAGACTTCCCATTCCACTTGAATATACGCATCCCCTCCAATCAAGGATTCTGTATGCATTAAAATTGAATTAAACAAGTTGCACTGATTGGACTTGATGTCTGTAATACGGGCAGAAATCAATAACTCTGCCCGGCGTTTTTCACGAGTACGCTTAAAAGTTGTCGAAAAAGCATCCACAATATCATAACCCATTTCCTTTAAGGGTGTGTTAAAAAATTCAGCAGCCTCTTCCTGCCAAGCACCAAATTTCTTTTCCCCCATTGCCCAATCGGCTGTCGAATTGGCAAAGCGGTTTTTGGAGGTTACATTACAGGCTTCAAACAATCCGATATTTACGTTATCAAAGCTCCAACGCCAATACGGGTAAGCAATATATGTTTGTCCACGCGGTAAATCGATCAAGGCTTTTTCAAAAGCAATGGGGCGTTGTTTATAAAGGGGTGGCAAGGAGGGAACCTTTTCCATTCGGGGCTGTTCGGGAAATTTCATCGCCATTTGGCATCCCGTCAACAAAAGCAACAATAAAAACAGAATCTTATTCATTATTACATACCCTGATATGTACGGAGCCATATTATACCTTTAAAAGAGAAAATTGTCAAGGAAAATTATCCTAGAACTTAACCTTCATCCCTGTTTTGGCCGAGGTTCTGGCCTCGCGATCTATGTAGGAAACGAGAGAGCCATAGAGGCTTAAATCACGGTAGGCATAGTCAAATCCTGCCCGAATGACTCCACGGTTATCAGAACGCTTTTCATCACGCAAAGTAAATGCACCATCCATACCGCGCATACCAACCTTGACTCTGTACGGATCCGCAAATTCATGATAGGCTGCCATACCTGCGGTCAGTTTCAAAGTCGTATCTTTATCCAGTTCTTCTTCACGCGTGGCGTAAAGTCCGATACCGCCTTCCACAGACAAGGTATTTTGATTTTGGATGTTGAGGGCAAATTCTTTTGCGTCCTCATAACCCTTTTGCTGATAACCCAAGATGTTAAATTCGGCTGATGGTTCCAGCTTCCATTTACCAACAGTAATCGGGTATCTGGCTTCATTCATTAAACCGAACACGCGTTTTTCAATTGTCCCGTCATAATTCGTCCCATCAAAGCCTGTGCGGTCATAGGTGCCACGGGCATACCCGATTCTGGGCGAGGTCACCAAGTTAAACCCGCCTGCCCTATATCCCAGCGGCAGAATCAACTGATAGGAGGTTTCGTGGCGGTCGTTATCCTCATGGGTATCATCCGAACGCACGTCTGTAAAGGCAATCCCCAAGCCAATGGATTTATTTCCATCACGTTTATTAAACAGGCTGTAGCGGGCATTGGAGCCTGTATCGCCCTTAAAGGCCATCGGGCTCACCGAACCTGCCAAGGCAAAGTGTTGCTCTTTATTATGGAACAGTTTTTCATTCATATCATAGTTGAGTTCTCGCATCATCGTCATATCTTCAAAGTTAAAGCGCGAGAGCATATCCCGCCCCGTCAATTTGTTCAAGCTGTCGGTTAAGCTGTGCGTATCCCCAAAGCTCTTTAATTTGTTAAAGAACGCTTCGTTGTTGCCGGCCGAATAGTTTTTGCTTAAGAAATTCGCCAAGCTTTTATTATTAGTCGCGGTATCAAAGCCCTTCATCGTCATCACGACATCCTTTCCATTTTCCGCCAACTTCGCATCAAACAGAGCAGAGTCGGATTTTAATTGTAATCCGCTTGTATCATCAGCACTAATCATATCCTTTCCAATATAAGTTGTATCGAAGCCTTGCGTTGTTAAATCTGGATCAACATAAATCGTTCCCTTTAAAGCCCCTGTTGTTAAAGTGGTTGAACCACTTGAAATACTGAGGAGTACCGGAAAGAACATCTTACTTTCATCGGTGGTCCCAGTATATGCCGGAATAAGTTCCATTTCTGAATAATCTATATTGTCATCGCTATTTTCCTTTTGATGCTCTGTCAATTCCCCAACCATGGAGGCTATGTCTTTACAATCATTTCCTGAGCAACTGTCTTTACTGGGTAAAATTAAAGTTCCTTTATTGATAAAATAGGCAAAAGATACATTGTGAATATTGCCATTATTATCGTACCATTGTTCAAAATAAATGGGATAAATCTGGGGATTATTCCCACGCCCAGTAACCCCTGATAAATCAATAGTTCCTTCGTTGATTAAAGAAAATCCTTGATAAATTTTATTCACGTAAATCCCGTAGGCTTTGTTATATTCTCCTTTGATTGTTATATTCCCCTTATTGACCAAGGCTGGCTTGTACTTTGCAGTAGTGCCACTTGAGTAGGGCATACCATCAGAATTTACATAAATACCATAAGCTGCACTTCCTTGCCCATCAATGGTAATATTGGCATTATTAATCACGCTTGTATAACGTCCCGTGTAAATCCCGTATGACTTGGTATTTTCCCCTTTGGGATGAATTGTGATAGAACTACCCTTTGATGTGTAAACACTTTCAGAACGAGAAACAGAGCTTGACCCTGGTGTAAAAATGCCATAGCCTGATGCGGATCCAGAAAGTTCCAATGTGATATTTGTTTTTCCTGTGGCATTTGGAGAAGGTTCAGAGGTGAATACCTGCTCCCCAAATAAGCCATAAGCATTTCCCCCATTTTGCTTCAGTGTTATATTTGTCGTGGCATTCCCATATGCCCCAAAAAGGGTTGGATTCCATGTATTAGGATCCCTTATGCTGCGGTATTCGGTTGCTTTTATACCATAACTGTTTCCGTTGCTATTTGTTAAGACAATTGATGTCGTAGCGGAAGCATTATCCCCATAACTGCCATAAATATTATAGAATGGCGCAGATTTCGTTTTAGTGGGTGTTATTCCATATAATCCTGTAATATTTCCCCCTGAACTTGTTATAAGGATTTTGGAATCAGATTGCCCAGAACTTTCGGCATAACCACCATAAACATTTTTAAAACCATACATACCATAGGCATCCGCTTGATTTGTTGTTATTGAAATAACTGATTCTGCAAGTCCACTACTGGTTTTTGTTGCATAAATATCCCCACCTGTCGTATTATCTAAATACTTGTACTCTTCATCCTGAACATCAACTTGATACCCAACACTGTTTCCATCTTCATCTCTTTTAAATGGTTGAATTATATCTTCTTTATTTTTCTGGTAGGTAAAACCCGCAATAACATTTTCATCTTCATCCGTTGTTGTTACATTACCATAAATACCATAAACACTGCCTTTTTCTGTATTTACTAAATCGATAAGAGAATAGTTCCCCCCTTGGGCACCATATACCAGCTTTTCATGCCATAAACCAATAACATCCCCTTTATTATCTTGTCCTGCGGTAATCTGTATAGCCTTATTGTTGTTGTATTGTGCATGTTGAGAAGAGTTTACGGCAGGAATACACTCCCCTTTCCATAAAACATACCCGGTTTCACATTTATCACATAAAGTCCCTGTCCAATGTTCCTCTGCAGGACAAGAACAACTTGCCCCTTGTTGTGTACCATGGGCACACTCTAATATTTCATAGCATTGATTGCTATATTCGTGTGGATAACTTTCATTACATACGCAAGCACTCCCATCCCAAGAAGAATGCGGTTTTGCATCTTCACAAGTGGAACAACTCATATCTGCCCCTTCCCCCGATATCACTGGATAATCAGAATCGCAAACACACGCTGAACCATTCCATGAAGAATGTTCAGGACACTCAGAGCATGTTAAAGAAGTTCCACTTCCGGAAGGGACGGGATAATCAGAATTACAAACGCAAGCTGAACCATTCCATGAAGAATGTTCCGGACATTGAGAGCATGTTAAAGAAGTTCCGCTTCCTGAAGAAACAGGATAATCAGAATCACAAACACAAGTATTATAACTTTGGGAACTGTGTTCAGGACATGTAATCTTTTCAAAACATCCCCCCGTTAAAATGACATATTCTTTTCCCGATTCTTTTTTATCACAAACACACTGCCCTGTGGTTTGGGATTGCTTCATGTTAATGTACTTATCACACCCTAAATCAGGAAAGCATTCGCTTGTTCCTTCAAAATCATAACCCTCATCACAAACGCAATCATCCCCTGCTTGATGCGCATTTATTTTACACGTTTTATCAGCATGGCAAGAATTTGTACCATGCATGCCGTACCCAGCTTCACAGGAATCGCACAGCTTTCCTGTCGCATGCGGATTGCATATACAAGACTTACCTTTTTGAACACCATCCACACAATTTAGGTGGGAACTACCTCCTCCTCCCCCTCCAGACAAAAGAAGGGCAGCTGTTGTTCCTGCACCAGCCAGAGCAACAACACCAAGGCCAATCCCAACTTTTGTATTTTTTGTCATGGGCTCAGCAGGCGGATTAGGAATGGTCATCATCTCTTTTGAAAGCAATTTATCCTTTTGATTTGATTCAATCGTATTTATTGTACCGTCACTTAATATTTGATCTACCCCTAACGCCTGCATACAATACGCCCCTGTATCTGCCCCCAATTTTACAAGCGTTTGGATTGCACGTTGATCCTGCTTTATAACCGCCTCACACAGTGCAGAATTTCCATAATCATCCGCCACATCAATAGGAAATCCCATTTGCTGCAGTTGATATATGGCCTGCATATTTCCTTGTGATGCATAATAATAAAAGGCTTGTCTGGGGGTCATAGTAAAAGAAATGTCAGGATAAAATATCCCCCCTAATCCAAACATCAATACATACACCAAAATTCGTTTTAACATTCCTTCTCCCGACTATAATTATATGCATCATAGCGCAAGAATAAGGAAATTGCAAGGGGGAAATTAAATTCGAAAATCCCCCCCCCCCGGATTATTTTTAAATCAGCTTTTATTCGGCTGTTATTTATGATTTTTTCAAGATTGCTTGAATATCATCCAATATTTGTTTTGTGGTCATGCCCAGTTGCTTCAAAAGTTCCGCCGGATGATAGCGATCATAAAATTCCCGTTTTAGGCCACAGGTTTTGACTTTCATTTCTTTATCAGCATAATAGGCAGCAACCTTTTGACCAAAACCGCCATCCAAAATACCATCCTCCAAAGTGATAACCAGTTCGTGATTTTTCTGTAAATCAGCCAGCACTTTTTCATCCAGTCCGTTGGCAAAACGGGGATTGATAAGCGTGGGTTTAAAGCCTAACTTTGTTTCAATTTCTTTGGCCAGTTCTTCACCACGCTGATAGAAATCACCTAATGCCAAAATGACCACTTTTTCGCCCGATTGTTCTACCTTAAAGGTATTTAAAGCAAAATCTTTATCGGTTACTCTATCCGTCACGGCGTTCCCAGGCATCAAAATCATGACAGGATGATCCTTTTGATCCACCGCCCAATCCAGCATATTCAGGTATTCCGATTGACAGGTTGGGGCTAACACTATTAAATTCGGAATGTTTGAAAAAGCCGACAGCGCAAAAATCCCCAAATGCGTTACATCCGTCAAACCATCAATTGAAGCAAAATTGAGCAAAATTGTCACAGGATTATTGTTGATACAAACATCCTGCGATACTTGGTCATAGGTGCGTTGAATAAAGGTGGCCGCTGTTCCGACAAGGGGTTTTCCCCCCGCCTTGGCAACCCCAGACGCCATCGCTACTGCATGTTCTTCGGTAATGCCGGTATCCACATATTGCGTTCCCATTTTGGACCGCATGTCCGGACTCAGGCCAAACAGATTGGGCATAGCCGGTGTGATAAAAACAAAATCTTTATCTTTTTTAGCCTTATTCAAAATATATTCGGTTGTTAAAGCAGTATAGCTTTCCGCCGGAAAGGATACCGTATAATTCCCTGTTTTGCGGTCAAAAGGTAAGCACCAATGCCACGCTTCCCGATTTTCTTCGGCGATTTTGTATCCTTTCCCTTTTTGCGTATTGATATGCACCACAATCGGATGATCAATGTCTTTGACACGTTTCAAAACTTTTATCATTGCCTCTATATCATTACCGTTTTCTTCATAGATATAATCAAGCCCCAAAGCTTTGAAGAAATTATTACCGGCTTTTCCTTTTGTTTCGCGAAGTTCCGTCAAATTTTGATACAACCCGCCATGCACTTCCGCAATGGATTGTTGGTTATCGTTCACGATAATAATAAAGTTTGAATGAATTTCGGATCCAGCAAAATCCAAGGCCTCCAAGGCTTCGCCACCGGATAAAGAACCATCCCCGATTAACGCCACCACATTGTGTTTTTCGCCTTTTAAATCACGGGCCTTAACCAGACCGCCGGCAAGAGAAATAGAAGTGGAAGTATGCCCCACATTAAACAAATCATGTGCACTTTCCTCGGGGTTGGTATAGCCGGAATCCTCAATAAAGTGTTCATCTTCAATGTAGCCCGCTTTCCGGCCCGTCAGCATTTTGTGGGGATAACTTTGGTGCGACACATCAAAGACGAATTTATCCCGTGGTGAATCAAACACATAATGCATGGCAATTTCAGTCTCCACAATACCAAAATTCGGCCCAAAATGCCCCCCGATTTTTGTCAGGCGGTTAAACAAGGCCTCCCGAATATCTGTGGCCAAACCTTTCAATTGTTCGACATTTAATTGTTTGACATCTTTTGGATTATTGATTGTTTTTAAAATATCGTACATTTTCTTTTCTTTGTTATTTTTATAATTTTTTCGTAATCTCTGTTCAGAGTTGTTTATCATTTTTTTTATAATAAATCAACAAAAAACATTTTCTCTAGTTTTCCGTTTTCTTAGAAAATATAAAGCATTTAATTGTTTTTTTTCTTGACAAAACACTCTTTTTTTTGTATCATGTGAAAAAAATCACAACAGAGAGTAAAATGACAGTTATTAAAGTTTGTTTAGGTAGTTCGTGTTATGTGCGTGGAAATAATGAAACGCTTGCCTTTTTGGAAAATTACATTCATCAAAGTAAAAAAGAAATAAGCCTTGAATTATTGGGATGTCGTTGTACCAATGCCTGCCAAGAGGGGCCGAATATTTTTATCAATGGTAAAAAGTATTCCCATCCGACACAAGAGGAACTTTTATCCGTATTGGAGGCATTATGAACGTCAATCAAGGAATTGTCTATACGCTCTATAATGAATGTCAGGATTGCTATAAATGCGTGCGGCGTTGCCCCGTGAAATCTATCCGTATTCAAGAGGGACATGCTTGCGTTTTGTCGGATAAATGTATCGCATGTGGCCGGTGTGTTGCCCCGTGCCCCAGTCATGCCAAACGTGTCAGAAATGATTTAGAAAGTGTCAAACAGTTGATTGCTAGTGGTAAGCGGGTCTATGTGTCATTGGCACCCAGTTGGCGGGCGGCTTTTGCTTGTACTTCACGTCAAATGATTGCAACATTGAAAAAACTGGGCTTTACGGGGGTGAGTGAAACAGCCTTGGGGGCTCAGCAAGTTTCCATTGAAACGGCACGCTTACTCAATCAAAAGGAAAAAGGTCTGATGATCTCCAGTGCTTGCCCTGTGATTGTCAAATATATTCGGTTATATAAACAGGAATTGGCCGAATATATTGCGCCTGTTGCTTCACCAGCACTGACTCATGCAAAACTGTTAAAAAATACATTCGGCGATGATATAGCTATTGTGTTTATCGGCCCATGCATTGCGAAAAAAGAAGAATCGGATACGCATAAGGATTTAATTGATTATGCTTTGACCTTTGAAGAATTAAAGATCTGGCTGAAAGAAACGGATACTGCTATTGCGTCAGGGGATTGTTTAGAAGAAGAATTTGTCCCAACCTTTGCGCATGAAGGCGCCCTGTATCCGATGGATGGCGGCATGAATGAAACCATCAAAAAAATCGGGGTGAATGAAAAAGTTCATTTATATCAGGTTTGCTCGCTGGAATCTTTTGATTTGGCCGTGGATGCTTTCGCCAAAGAAAATTTGAAAAATCCTGTCTTTATTGAAGCGTTGGCCTGTATGGGGGGATGTATGCATGGCCCCTGTATTACGACAGACCAAGCGGACGTGAATAATGTTTCACGTGTTTTGCGTCATGTAAAGTATCGGGAACATATTCCAACAATGCCTGAGGTGGTTGTAAGCCAAGACTATCCCCCTCTTGCCGTTGAACAAAAAACATATTCCATGGATGAAATTCAAGAGGCTTTACACCGCATTGGTAAATATCTGCCCGAAGATGAATTGAATTGTGCCGGTTGCGGATATCAAACCTGTCGCGATATGGCAAAAGCCTTGTTAAATGGGGATGCCGAACCGTCCATGTGTGTGTCCTATATGCGCAAATTGGCCACTAAAAAAGCAAATGCTATGTTGAAAAGCATTCCATCGGCCATGGTGGTATTGGATAAAGATCTGCATATTCTTGAGGCCAACGAAGCCTTTATTCGGATGTTCACAGGTGAAGAACAAAACGTATATTTAGCCGATTCACAAAAATTGGTGGGTATGCCTATGTTGTTGTTCTTTAGGGCGGATAAAGTCTTTTCTTCAGTTCTATCCAGTGGTCATAGCGCCCACAAAGAAAACTTTAAATTTAAAGATAAATTCTATGATTTGCATGTCTTCCCGATTGAACAAAATGTCAGTATCGGGGTCACCATTGCCGATATGACAGGGGCCAACCGGTCGCGTGAAATTGTGGCCCAAAAAGCCAAAGAAGTGATTGATAAAAATATATCAACGGTGCAACAAATTGCTTGTTTATTGGGTGAGCACATGGTCCAAACAGAAACAATTTTGAATACGATTGCCAGTGAGTATAATGAGGACAGCGAATAAATGTTCATAGATATTGACTGCGCACAAATTAAAAAATTCGGGCAAAATGCCTATGGGGATTATTTTGTTTCCAAACGGACAGATAATCAAGAAAGGCTGATTGCGGTTTTGTCTGATGGTTTGGGCAGTGGCATTAAAGCCAATATCTTATCCTGTATGACCGCCAATATGATGATGCGTTTTATTGAAGAAGATATTCCCATTCAAAAGGCGGCGCAGACAATTATGGATTCTTTGCCTGTGTGTCAGGTGCGTCAAATCAGCTATGCCACTTTTTCGGCTATAGATTGCCAAAATGATGGCTCAGTGTGGGTGGTGGAAGAAGGAAATCCCTCCTTTTTATGGATGAGGGGCCATGAAGCGTTAGAGCCGGAATATCAAGAATATACGTCCCCTAAATTTTCGGACAGGCATTTAAAAATCTACCAGTTCAAGGCCGAAGTCGGGGACAGGTTGATTTTTTGTTCTGATGGCGTAACTCAGGCTGGTATCGGCACTGCCAATTATCCGCTGGGCTTTAAAAGGGAAGGCTTTTTAGAATATGTGAAAGAGTGCCTGAATAAGCAACCCAATATCTCCAGTACAGAATTGTCATCCAAAGTGATTCAAAAAGCTCTCTCTGTGGAACCGGGGAAACACGCCGGTGATGATATTTCTTGTGCTGTTTTATATTTCAGAAATCCCCGTAAAGCGATTGTATTTACGGGCCCCCCCTATAATAAAATTAAGGATCGGGAATACTGTTTAGCCTTTAACTTTTTTAATGGTAAGAAAGCTATCTGTGGCGGGACAACGGCCAATATGATTTCTCGTGAACTCAAAAAAGAAATTGTGAATCTGCCCCAAACTCAATCCGGTGATTTACCCCCTGTTGCAGCAATGGAGGGGGTGGAATTAGTGACGGAAGGCATTTTGACCTTGACACGCGCGACCGAATATTTGGAACGTGAAGAACTAAATCATCAGGATGCCGCCGGTCAGTTGGTTGATTTTTTCTTGAGTACGGATATAATAGAATTTATGGTTGGGGCTATGTTGAATCAAGCGCATTATGATCCATCATTACCAATTGAAATCGAAGTCAGAAGAACTATTATCAAAAAGATGAAAAAACTTCTGGAAGAAAAGTATTTTAAACAGGTGACAATTCATTACATATAGGAGGATAAAATGAAAAAAATTCAAGTAAAAGTTTGTCAAGGAACAACCTGCTATGTCATGGGGGGAAGTGGCAGCAAATCAATTTTGGATACCCTGACCGAAAAATATGGTGATAAAATTGAAATCGTATCGGTTCGGTGTTTCGAAATATGTCATAAACAGGACTCTTTTTCTAAAGCGCCCTATGTTTATGTGGATGATGAGCTGATATCATCAGCAAGTCTTGAAAAGGTAATTAATGTTATTGAAAGTAAATTAAAAAATGAGTGAAGAATTAGAAACAAAACGAATAAAACGTGAAATTTTAGTCCGCCTGATTAAGGCTTTTATCTCTGATAATTATGCGGAAAATGTGCGCTTAATCCCTTATGAAATGCGCCCAAAAGGGTGTGAGGTACCTTTCAGGTGCTGTGTTTATAAGGAACGCGCTATCCTGCGGTCCAGAACGATTGCAGGATTAGGCTTTGCAATGGAAGATGATGATGAAAAAACGCTTCTTTCGGATTTTGCCAAAAAGGCTTTGACCCGAAAACATCCCGAACCGGAACCTTTAACCGTTTTACAAAACGCCTGTAAAGGGTGTCCTTCGGCCAAAGTTTTTGTGACCGAATTGTGTCAGAACTGTGTGGCAAAACCCTGTATGAAGGCCTGCCGTTTTGGTGCGATTAGTAATGACGGACACCGCTCTGTCATAGACAGTGAAAAATGTAAAAAATGTGGGTTGTGCATGGCGGCTTGCCCCTATAAGGCCATCGTTAAGACCGTTGTTCCTTGCGAAGAAGCTTGCCCGGTGGGGGCCATTGCCAAAGGAGAAGATGGTTTAGCACATATCGATAATGATAAATGTATTTCTTGCGGTAAATGCGTGTCGGCCTGTCCGTTTGGGGCAACGCATGCCAAATCACAAGTCATAGATATTTTGAAAAATATCAAGGAAGGTAAAGAGGTGATTGCCCTTATCGCGCCGGCTTTAATCGGTCACATGCCTTGTAAGCCTGAACAAATTCAAGAAGCCTTCCGAAAAATCGGATTTTCTGCCGTTTATGAAGTGGCGCAAGGCGCTGATATCACCGCCAAGACAGAAGCCAAAGATTTTCAAGAACGTTTAGAAAGTGGGGCGCCTTTTATGACAACCTCTTGTTGTGCAGGCTATAATGAGTTGGTTAAAAAGCATTTACCCGAAATTAAACCGTTTGTGTCGGATGCCAAAACACCACTTTATTACACAGCTGAAATTGTGAAAAAAGAGCATCCAAAGGCCGTGACAGTCTTTATCAGCCCGTGCTTTGCCAAACGCCGTGAAGTGTTGGATAATCCCAATGTAAATTACCTATTGAACTTTGAAGAATTAGGCGCCATCTTTGTAGCAATGGGAATTGAAATAGATACCTGCGAAGAAAAAGAATTTGACTATAAAAGTTCAAAAGAAGCGCGTGAATTTGCCCTGACAGGTGGGGTGGCCAGATCCGTTCAGGCTGCTTGGAAAGGAGAAGAAGGAGCTGTAAAACCCGTTGTCATCAATGGCTTGGATAAAGCGGCTATTCGCAACTTAAAACTGTGGGCCAAGATGGGAAAATGCCCCGACGGGAACTTGGTGGAAGTCATGTGTTGTCCGGGGGGATGCATCGCTGGAAATGCGTGCTTGGGGTCTTTAAAAGACGCCTTCAAAAAAATTACAGATTATGGAAACAAAGGTCAATCATTAGAAACAGAAAGGAAAGAAAAAAATGACTAATGTAAAAACAGTAGAAGATTTAGATAAACTTTTGGAACGTGTTCAAATTGCACAAAATCAATTTGCGACATTTTCCGAAGAAAAAGTGGATGCCATTTTTAAGGCAGCTGCCACAGCAGCCAATAAAATGCGTATTGACTTGGCAGAATTGGCTGTCGCAGAAACCGGCATGGGGGTTTTGGAAGACAAAATCATCAAGAACCATTTTGCTTCAGAATATATTTATAATAAACACAAGGGGGTCAAAACCTGCGGCATTATTAAACGTGATAAAGCCAACGGAATTAAAATTGTGGCGGCGCCTTTGGGGATTTTAGCAGGGATTGTCCCCACAACAAACCCAACCTCAACCGCTATTTTTAAGTCCCTTATTTGCTTAAAAACACGTAATGGGATTGTGTTTTCACCGCACCCACGGGCCAAAAAATCTACGATTGCGGCGGCCAAAGTTGTGTTGGATGCAGCCGTTAAAGCAGGGGCACCAAAGGATATTATTGCCTGGATTGAAGAACCGACGATTGAACTATCCAACGCATTGATGACTCATCCAAAAATTCAAGGGATTTTAGCAACCGGTGGTCCCGGGATGGTGAAGGCTGCTTATTCCAGCGGCAAGCCCGCTTTGGGGGTTGGTTCAGGAAATACCCCGGCCATTATTGATGAAACAGCCAACATTCGCATGGCGGTATCGTCTATTTTAATGTCCAAAACCTTTGATAACGGGATGATTTGTGCTTCCGAACAATCCGTCATTGTAGTGGACAGCATTTATGAAGAAGTTAAAAAAGAATTCGCCTATCGTGGGGCGTATTTGCTCAATAAAAACGAAATGGAAAAGCTTGCCAAGATTATTTTGACCCCCAAGGGCGTCAATGCAGCGATTGTTGGTCAGCCTGCCCATAAGATTGCTGAATTGGCCGGCTTTAAAGTACCAGAAAACGCCAAAATTTTATTGGCTGAACAAACGGATTATACCAATGATAATCCCTATGCGCATGAAAAATTGTCCCCCATTTTGACCATGTATCGCGCCAAAAATTTTGAAGAAGCAACCGATATTGCGCATGCTTTGATTGCTTTGGGCGGTTTGGGACATACATCAGTTCTTTACACAGATGAACGCGTGCAAGATCGCATTGATTTTTATGCACAAAAAATGCCAACGGGCCGTATTTTGATCAACAGCCCTGCTTCTCAAGGCGGTATTGGTGACCTATATAACTTTCGCTTGGAACCATCCTTGACCTTAGGGTGTGGTTCATGGGGCGGCAATTCCGTCAGTGAAAATGTTGGTGTTAAACACTTATTAAACTATAAAACAGTTGCAGAAAGGAGAGAAAACATGTTGTGGTTTAAAGTTCCCCCAAAAATTTATTTCAAACGCGGTTCAACCGATTTAGCCTTGCGTGAATTTGAAGGCAAAAAACGTGCCTTCATCATCACGGACAGATTCTTGTTTGATTCAGGGGCGGTCAGAACCATTACCGATACCTTTGAAGAAATGGATATTGATTATCAAATTTTCTTTGATGTCAAACCTGATCCCACTTTGTCCACAGCCAGACAAGCCCTGACAATGGTGAACACCTATCAGCCCGATTTGATTGTGGCCTTAGGTGGCGGATCGCCTATGGATGTCGGTAAGATTATTTGGCTGATGTATGAACAACCAGAAACCAACTTTGAAGATATTTCTATGCGGTTTATGGATATCAGAAAACGTATTTGTTCTATTCCGGATTTGGGTAAAAAGGCGGATTTAGTCTGTATTCCGACAACCTCAGGAACGGGTTCCGAAGTCACGCCATTTTCCATCATTACAGATGATGAAACGCATGTGAAATACGCAATTGCGGATTATGCTTTAACCCCCAAAATGGCCATTATTGATGCCAATTTTGTGGATGGAATGCCAAAGGGTTTGACAGCCGCGGGTGGTATTGATGCTTTGGTGCATGCTTTGGAAGCCTATGTGTCCTGCATGGCCACCAACTATACCAACTCATTGGCGTTGGAGGCCATTAAGCAAATCTTCCGTTATTTGCCGGCTTCTTATACCGAAGGGGCAGCCAATCCGAAAGCCCGTGAAAAAATGCATAACGCGGCCACCATTGCCGGTATGGCCTTTGCAAATGCGTTCTTAGGGCTTTGCCATTCTATGGCGCATAAGTTGGGTGCTATGTATAACATTCCACATGGCGTTGCGAATGCTTTGCTGATTTGCCAAATCATCCGTTTTAATGCCAATGATTGCCCGAAAAAGCAAGCGATTTTCCCACAATATAAGGCCCCTGAAGCCAAAAAACGCTATGCACAAGTGGCTCATGTGTTATATTTGGGAAATGAAAAATCCACAGATGATGAACGTGTTGAGTTGTTAATCAAGAAAGTGGCTGAATTAAAGGATACCATCGGCATTCCTAAATCCATTCGTGAATGGGGTGTTGATGAAAAGACCTTTAAGGAAAACTTGGATAAATTAGTGCGTTTGGCTTATGACGATCAATGCACAGGTGCCAACCCCGTTTATCCTTTGATGAGCGATATCAAGCAAATCTACTTGGATGCTTTTGAAGGAAAGTATTAACAATGACAGCAATTTCGAACAAGGTGATAAACAGGTTAACCCTCTATCATTGTTTGTTGAAATATACATGCAAGGGAAAACCCTTTATTGCCAGTTCTGAAATTGCTGATTTACTTGATTTAGACGATTCTTTGGTGCGTAAGGACATCGCATTATGCGGTGTCCTTGGGCATAAAAAGCAAGGCTACGTTGTTGACGAATTAAAAAAAAGTATTGAACAAAAATTGGGATTTAGTGAGCGCAAAGAAGTCTTTATTATCGGAGCAGGAAGTTTGGGAACAGCCTTAGTTAATTATGCTGATTTTAAAGACTATGGGATAGATATTTTGGCCCTGTTTGATAATGATCCCAACAAAATAGGAAAAGAAATAGGGGGTAAAAGAGTTGTGTCTTTGGAAAAACTCTCCAATTTGATTTCCAGGATTAACATTAAAAATATTATTTTGACGGTTCCACCGCAAGCCGCCCAAGAAGTGACAGATTACGCCGTTCAATGTGGCGTGCGTTTTATATGGAATTTTACCCCCACTGTTTTAAGGGTACCCAAAACAGTCACCGTTTATTATGAAAACATTGTCAGCAGTTTTATGCAAATGCAAAATGCAAGCATTGCATAAAATAATTTTTCATTCATGAAGAGCAAAATAAATATAGGCTTTTAACCTGAAATTTTATTCTTATATTCATAAAAAAGTGGAAAAGAGCCCATACAGATCCTTTTCCACCTTATAAGTTCCGAAAAACTAATTAATAGTTATACCCGATGTTTTTCTTATTAACCTTATTAACAAAGTAAGTCAAACCATTAGCTTTAACTTCTGTTTTATTAAAGGGTTTTTTAGGAGGTTCGGCTTCATTGTAAACAGTCGTTTCAGTCTGTGATTTTGGATCATAAGAAGACACAACTGTTTTTCCATGAGCCTTTGAGGTAATCAATAATTTACCATCTTGACTACGTTTGATAGCATCCACAATTTCATCTTTTCCATTGATTGTATTTTTGTTTTTTAGCAAGGATCCATCTTCTTTCAAGACAAAAATATTGGCATCATCAAAAACAACCATCTCTTTGATAGGATCAGTTTTAAGAAGTCCCCAACTTTCAGTGCTTACACGGGTTTTCCCATCGTACTTAACCACATTGGGCCAAAAGCTGCCTTTTTCCAATACGTAAGTATATCCTTCTGGGGTCACAGAATACAGATTGGCAGAAGCACTTTCAGGAAGTTCAACAGCTGGAACATTTACAGATGAACTTGCAACGTCTACCACTTCATTCCCTTTTTGTGCATAAGCAATACCGTCTTTAACTGTCAAAAGGGTTACAGGTTTATCAGATTCAAAGAATTCTAACTGCCCTGACACACCATTTAAAGCTTTCTTATCTGAAACAGTCATTTTATAAACACCATTTGTGCTGGAACGTGTGAAATAAACATTATTATTTTCCTTATCCAACAACACAGAATTGGCATCTTCCATTGCTTTAACAGCAAAAGCGTTTTCGGCAAAATTTGTTGTATTTGTCCCAACAAACACGTATGGTGTATTCACGCCAGCGATTTTACCGTCTTTTGTTTCAATCATCAATTGACCATTGACGAGTTCAATTCCTGTGGCTTCACCCGCTTTGACCGGTTCAAATTCTTTTTCAAAAGCCTTTGCACCATGGGTTGCACCCAAAATGGCACTGATAACAACTAATTTTTTCAAATTTTTCATTTCTTTCTCCTTTTTAATTGAAAAGTTTTTATATTATAGCACATGTCTTTTATTTTGTCAAGTTGTTTTTTAAAACCCAAACGTTACCCCGACACCGAATGTTGTACTATTGTGCCCCGCATAGCCAACCCCCGCATTGATTAAAGTATTATTATCGACATAATGGAATACCCCTACTGCAATTCCCGTTGTTCCACGATAATGCCCCATCCCCAAAGCCAATTGAGTGTTACATTTCGACTTTGCATTTGGCACTAAACGTGTCATTGCCGCCAAACTGGCAAACCCTCGCTTCATTTCTTTATGATATCTTTCAACTTTGTTATCTAAATTGTCCAAACGATTATTCATCTGAGCAAAATTAGCATCCAAAGTTCTGACCGCTGAAGATAAATCTGTATCATTTTTGATATACTGTGTATTCGAAAAATTCATATCCCCGATAGCAGCTCGATTTGCCCCAATGGCGGCTTCATGGGCGGTGTCAGCGTCTTTGCGATCTTTGG
>DFKU01000011.1 GCA_002373615.1 Alphaproteobacteria bacterium UBA3637
GGGGCTTTAAAAATGAATAAATTTTTTAACATTTCACTTTTTGTTTTTCCGGATTTTTGATAATCACTTCGGCAGTGTACCAAAATTCTTGATCACGCCCCATGGGGGAGCCTGCTTTTTGCCAAAGTTCATACGCCTTTAATTCCACTTGTTTATGTTTTTGTTCGGGTGTGCATTTTGCTTTTTTCTTCATTTTTTCCTCCTTTTTTTGTTGATCTGAAATTTACATAAGATTGAAATGTTATGAAGGCAAGTCATCCAAAGTATGGGGGTAAAAAAATTTTTCTTGCAAAATAGGGAATTTTTTTTTATGCTAATCCAAAAGAGGGAACGATGAATTTAAAACTTTTAACTTTTTCTTTGATGATTACAACACCGGTTTTGGCGCTGGATCCATTTTCGGTTTATACGCAAAATGCACCTGAAAATTGTGTAGATGCGGATGTGTCAAAGGAATTGGATCTGCCAACTTTGATTCAGGTGGGGATTTGTAATAATCCGGCCCTGAATCGCGATTATATGTCGGTCAAGGCGCGCGAGGCCAATTTGGGCGAAGCAAAATCCGAATATTTGCCCAACCTTGATGCATCCGGTTCCATCAGTAAATCCACCACAAAGGCTAAAGGCTTTGATAAGGAAACGGATTCCCCGTATTCTGCAAATATCGGTCTTAAATGGCTGATTTACGATTTTGGTGCGCGTGGGGCAACAACGGATCAGGTGCAGGCCTATTTGAATTCGGATTCCTTTACTTACAGCGCTGCCCTGCATGACACCGTCTTGGCCATCAATCAAGCGTATTTTGATTTGCTTTCTAATCAAGAGGTTTTAAAAAGTGCGCAAGAAACGATGAAGTCCTATCAAAAATCATTTGAGGAAACCAGTAAACGTTATAAATTGGGGATGGTGGCCCTCAGCGATAAATTGTTGGCGCAAACGACCTATAAAAAATCAGAGTTGGCGGTGATTGAAGCTGAAAATGTTTTGAAAAAATCAGGGGCTACTTTGGCAACTTTATTGAACTTGCCCACCGACACAGAGTTCAAGTTGGCTCTCCCCAAAAAGGATAAAGATATTACGCAAATTTCAACGGACATGACGGTTGGGGAAATGATGGAAGAAGCCCTGAAACTCCGCCCTGAGCTCAAAAGCGCCGAAAGTAAAGAATTGGCGGCGCAATATGGGGTAGATATTGCAAAATCTGGCCATTACCCATCCATTTCTGCCACAGCCAGCGCAGGGTACAATGATAATTGGAGCGGGCAAAAGGCCTATCGTGAAACGGCCTCGGCAGGGCTTTCTATGTCTGTGCCTTTGTTTAGCGGATTCAAAACGTCCTATAATGTGGCGAAAGCGCGCTATCAATATCTGGCCGCCCAACATACCACCGAGGAAACACAAGATTCCGTTAAAAAAGAAGTCTTTAATGCCTATCATGATTACAAAACAGCTGTGTCGACTTACAAGGTGAATAAAGAGGTTTTGGAAAGCGCCAAAGAAAGCGAACGCGTGTCGTTTAAATCCTATAAAGCGGGCAAAGAAAGCATCTTGAATTTATTGACGGCGCAGGCAGAACTGGCTACAGCTCGCAAAGGTGTAGTGACTTCCTTTTATGATGTCCTGATTGCCAAAGCGAATCTCTATCGCGCCATTGGTCAGTTTTAAAAGACTTTATTAAAAAAAGTCCCCGTTGGAAAAAAGTAAAATTTTCCTAATCTTAAAAACCAAAGAATACAATGTGGAATTTGAACTTCCCATCCACTATACCATTACGCTTGACGTAATGGATAATTTGGACCGCATTATGGGTGTGGCCGAAGTCAAACAAGCTTAATTATTCACATAGAGCAGAATAATAAGGAGCATAGTACCAAATATCACCTGAAATACCATTGAAACTGGCAATACGAAATCCCATCCATTGGTTGGCACTTGTGTTTGTCCAGTAAGCTTTTCCACCAAATTTTTTATTTAAGGTTACCATCATTTGACTTTGATTTTCTTTGTTTTGACAATCTGTTTCTCCTTTTTTACAACAATAAAAATCTGTCATTTTTCCAACGGCATCCCGGTTTCCCAAAACTAAAGGAATGTCTCCATTATAGCATTCTAAACGAGTTCCGGATATGTCTATAAGTTTTTTATTTTTTATTTGACACCAGTTTCTGGCTGTCCAATAGTTCATATTTGTATTTTCACTTGCCTCCAAGATACCCCAATTTGGAGTTTCTATTTCTCCAGAAGAAGCTCCAATATCAGAACATTGTCCCGCTACAATTGAGTGACCCTGTGTTAGAATTTCACAGAAAGTATTTGGCTTATCAGAACAATCTTCATTTGTCAGACATTCCCAATCTTCTTCTTTATTTACACATGTTCCGGCAACTTGTCCTGATGTTGTACAAATTTGTCCATAATCGCAATAAATATTATTAATTGCATCACATAAATCTCCTTGAGGGTCTTTGGAGTTCAGATCTGAATTAAACCAAAAAATGCCTGTTCCAATTTGTTTCGTTGAACAAACAACTTTACGAATGGTTGTATTTATACCGACAGTATTTTTCACTTGTCTACATACTTCAGGCAATAAATTATTAACAGCAATTTTAAAGCGATTATTTTCCAGTTTTATTTCTACATTATCATCAAAAGAACCACCAGCAAAAACGGAATGTCCCCTAAATTCTGCCAAAGAAGCAGTTTCTCTGCCAGAGGCAATTTGCATAGCAACAATCGTCGCGCGTTTGGAGGCCTCATTAATCAGTTCATTGGCGCGGTGTTGATTCATCGCTGCATTATAACCGGCAATTCCCGCGACGCTCAAGATGCCCATCACTGCCAATACCCCCAGCATTTCGACCATTGAACGCCCCGATTCTGTCATTGCGAGCCCGTCTTTTTTATAGCTCGTCATTGCGAGCCCGTAGGGCGTGGCAATCTCATCAGATTGCTTCACTTTGTTCGCAATGACATTTTTATTTAAGTTTAAAATTTTACTCATTTTTCTTTTATCTTTCTCTTACAGTTAAACAAAGACTCACTGTTTCAGTGAGTGGATGTTCATAACTATATACCAAGAGATAGTCTTACTTATTCAGGACAGATGCCCCTATTCGGTAAGCATCCACCCCGTTTATTGGTGAATGCCCAACCAGGGAAAAATTTCCCTTCGTCCTTGGTAAAATAGGCTATGAAACCCACGTCTGAATGGACGATTCAGACACCCCCATTATACTCAGATTCTTTTTGAAATTGCAAGCAGAAAATATTACTTATTTTTCTTTATGTTTAAATTGTGCCTGATACAACGCCGCATAAGCCCCGTTTAAGGCCAACAATTCTTCATGCGTTCCCGATTCTGCTACTTGCCCTTCATTGATGACAACAATTTTATCAGCATTTTGAACGGTCGAAAGACGATGGGCAATCACCAAAACTGTCCTGTCTTTCATCAGGTTATCAATGGCTTGTTGCACAATGGCCTCAGATTTATTATCCAGCGCAGAAGTTGCTTCATCCAAAATCACAATCGGGGCATTCTTCAGGAAAGCCCTAGCAATGGCCACCCGTTGTTTTTGTCCCCCAGAAAGGAGCATGCCCCTTTCCCCAATATTGGTATCCAGACCATTTTCTAATTCTTGGATAAAATCATCCAAACAAGCCATGTGAACGGCCTGAGCTACTTCTTTTTCTGTGGCATCAAATTTACCCAGCATAATGTTATCACGAATTGTTCCTGAAAACAGGAAGTTATCTTGGAACACCACCGCAATGTTATCGCGCAAAGATTTTAAAGTGATATCCCGAATATCTGTGCCATCAATTTTAATAGCCCCCTCACTCACTTCATAGAATCTGGGAATCAAATTGACCGTGGTCGTTTTACCACCCCCAGAATTCCCCACAAAGGCCACCGTTTTCCCTTTGGGAATAGATAAAGAAATATGTTGTAAAACGGGTGTTTCAGGGTTGTAATGAAAAGACACATCTTGAAAGGTAATTTCTTTATGCAGACCTTTCATGACCTTGGCATCCTTTTTGTCCTTGATGGTAAGAGGGCGATCCAAAATTTCAAAAATACGTTCCACCGCCATAAAGGACAACTGCACCTGATTAAAGTTTTTACCGATATTTTTAACAGGTGTATAAAGCATAAGCAGCGCCGTCATAAAGGACACAAAATCCCCTGCCGTCATGGTTTTAGAAGTAATTAAATAACTACCATACCAAATAGATCCTGCCATGCCGATGGAAATAATAATATGCATCATGGGTGAAAGCCAAGCTGTGCGCTGGGTGTTTTTAATGCCCAACTTGAATCCTTGAATCAATAAATCCACAAAGCGTTTTTTTTGATAATCCTGCAGATTATAAGAAGCAATTGTTTTGGACCCGGCATAGGTTTCATTAAAAACAGTCAAACAATTGGACCCCACAA
>DFKU01000051.1 GCA_002373615.1 Alphaproteobacteria bacterium UBA3637
TCCTTGATTTTTTCAGGATCCAGTTTGATATTCATGACTTCCACTTCACCGGCCAATTTCTTATCCAGCTTTTGTACATTGAGGGCCATCACAATCGCGTACCATTTGCCATTATTCGGATTTTTAAACACACCAAAGGTGGGATATTCTGGCCATGGAAACTCGGGCTTATCCCCATACCTTTTATAAATTTCATCAGCCAACCGATTAGCTTGTCCCGAGAGGAACGCATTTTTATGACAACACTTTTCTTTGATGTCTTTCAGGATTTCTATGTACGCATTTCTGACCTCGGCCGCAAAGCCGTCCATGCTTTCCACGCGCAGGGGTAAGTATTCATCCTCTGTGGCAATTTCATAAACAGTTCCCGAAATATGCCCAGCGCTATCAATGCGAATAACAGCTTTAAAATCCCCGTTCATAAGGGGGCGCTCTAAAGTCCAAAATCCTTTTGCTTGCCGGAACCCGTACCCAGCCAACGCATTTTTGTTTATTTCCGCACGTTTAAAAATATTCTCTTCAATGGTCACTATTATATTCCTATTTCGTGGTGGAACTTTTCCTTAACGCCATCAATTTAAATTTCAGGCAATTTTTGGGACAAGCACACACGCATTTCATACAGTTGATGCAGTTCGGATGGCGCACAAAATTTGTGCCTTCTACGGGAACATTCATGGGGCATACTTTATTGCATAAATGACAATGGATACATGCTTTCGGGTCGCGCCTAATGCTTACGGGGCGAATGACGCTCATCAGCCCATCAACGGCCCCCTTCATGCAAAAATAATTACAAAAGGGTCTGTCCAAAAACAGGCTGGCTATCAAGAAAACAGCCAACGTGATCCCGCTTATCCATGAAAGGTTGTTGTGAATCAAGTTATCTTGAAAATAAAACCGCGCACTTAAAAAGGCATAGTGAACGCCTGCGAAGGTGATAAGTACTGCCCAGATATATCTGGATAGTTGTAAAAAACTTTGATATTTCCAAGGAATTTGAAATCTTGGCAGGTGTAGTTTTTTGGCAAGAAAGCCCACCCAATCTTGAACAGCCCCAAAAGGGCATACCCATCCACAAAAAAAGACACCCACTGCCAACACTGTCCAAAAGAGCCATCCTGCAACCGTTTCCGGATGGATTAAAGGCAAAAACAGACCCGCCATAAAGCAGGCCTGTATGATCAATCTAAGCGGTTGGATCCATTTTTTCATTTGGTTGCTTTTTCCAAACTTTTCTTGGCCCATCTGCCAACACCCATGGTGATACTGCCATAGTTGGACCAACCGTCTGTGATAACGTTGCACCCTTCACATAATTTGGCTGTGTCCGTAAAGGAATTATCGGCTCCGCCACCGCCATGTGTCACAAAAGGAATCACTGTTTTGCCTTTCAGGGCACCGCTCGCCAAGAACGTACGCACCGGTGTTGCCATTGTTCCCCACCAAACAGGGGAGCCCACAAACACAACATCATATTCACCAACGTTTTCCGGCCAAGGTTTAATCGGTGGCAAAGTACCATCCGCCAATTCTTTTTTAGCCAGTTCCGTTTGGGCCCTGTATTCAGCCGGATATGGCGTCACCAATTCAATTTTGTATAAATCCCCTTTTGTTTCTTCGGCAATAGTTTTTGCCGCTTTTTCTGTATTACCGGTTAAGGTAAAATACGCCACCAATGTTTTGGCTTCAACAGTTGTTGTCATCATAAATCCTCCCATTAAAATTGTTGTTAAAAGTTTGTTCATTTCATATCCTTTCTGTTGTTTAATTTAAAGAATGAACTCAATGTATCAAAATAAGAAAAACTAATTTCATTGCTAATAACGCAATTCAATAATTTTTTCTATATTTTGGTTCATTTCATATCCTTTCTGTTGTTTAATTTAAAGAATGAATTCAATGTATCAAAATAAGAAAAACTAAATTCGCCGCTAATAACGCGCCTCAAATAATTTTTTCTATATTTTGGTTCATTTCATATCCTTTCTGTTGTTTTTTATTGCTAATCCATCATGGAAAGCTTGGCCGACGATATCGCCAATTACACGATAACTATGGGTTGCACTGTCATAGGAAATCAAGTTTAACTTGCCCAAATCCACATGACCTTTATCATCCAAAGCGGATTCTTCGGCGACCACGTTCACGACTTTACCAATCAAACGATAATCACCTTCGTCATCTTCCAATTTCAACATTTCGCATTCAATGGTGACGGGGTATTCCTCAATAACAGGCGCATCCACAAATTCTGATTTATGCGCATGGAAACCCGCCTTTTCAATTTTGTTAATGCCTTTGCCTGATTCAATGCCAAAATAATCGGATTCGACCAATGTTTCTTTGGTCGCGAAAGCCACCGTAAAAGCTTTTTTAAGTTTCAAATTGTCGGTTGTTTTGTGATTGGACAAAGAAATGATAATTTTATCCATATCACATTGTGTTCCCCAGGCGGCATTCATGGCATTGGGGACACCATTTTCATCATAAGTTCCGATAATTAACACAGGCATTGGCGCCATAATTAAATCTTTTTTGATATTTTTTTTCATTTTTTTTCTCCTTTATTTTCCATCCGGGAAACTGGTAAAAGTAATGGGCTCATATTCGGGGCGATTGATACCATTTTTTTTGCCCAATTCAATACATTTTAACAGCCACGCCATATTTTGCCCCAAAGTCCGCATGGTTTGCAGGCCTTCTTTATCTTTCCTGACATCCTCAGGCGTATGGCCATGTACCATATTCCAATATTGAGAGCCTACTACCTGCATTTTGTTAATAGTAAAGTATTTATTTAATCGGTCAAAGGAAGCAGTCGCACCCCCACGCCGACAAGACACAACGGCGGCCGCTAATTTTCCCACCAATTTTTTACCATGCGCAAAGAACAATCTATCACAAAAACAACACATTTGCCCAGCTGGCCCCGCATAATAAACAGGGGAACCCAAAATAAGGGCATCAAATTCATCTAATCTGGCCCCCACTTGATTCACCACATCATCAAAAACACATTGTCCTTTTTGAACACATTGGCGACAAGCAATACACCCTGCAATCGGCTTTACTCCAATGTGAAAAATTTCCGTTTCAATACCGTTTTTATTCAAAGTGTTTGCGACTTCGCTTAAGGCAGTAAATGTACACCCTTCTTTATGCGGACTGCCGTTAATGAGTAATACTTTCATATTCGTTTCCTTTCTATTTAGAGATTTTACTTTTAACAATCTTGACAATTTCTTTTTCATCTTCAGGTGTCATAATACCGTAAAGAGCAATGGCAAAAGGCCCAAAAGTACAATTATGCTTTTGCAGCCAATTATAGGAATATTTCACCTTTTCTTTTGGAATTAAGGATAAAATTTTATATTTTTTGCATCCCATTTGAACTGTTTTGACTTCGGCTTTTTTAATGTCCTTAAAAGCCAAAGGGGCACAATAATCAATTTTGATGGTTTTATCTGTAATCACAACAGCCTTATGCTTTATATGTTTGTAGCACCATAAAAGGGCGGTTATGATAAACAATCCCCATCCGCAAAAGCAACAGCAACACGTGCAGGTAATTGCAATGATTAAAGCGATAATCATCGCCCAAAAGGTTGTGTCAAATGGATTGAAATGATAATAATAAGTTTTTTGTGTCATTTTTCATCCTTTCTATTTTAATTTGTTATATTCTTCATCAGATACACGTTCTAACCATTCGTTTGAACCGTCTTTTGCCGGCACTTCTACCGCAATATGCGTAAACCAACTGTCTTTTGCCGCCCCATGCCAATGCTTTGTTTCGGGCGGGATATTCACAACATCACCAGGGTGAAGTTCCTGCGCGGGTTTACCCCATTCTTGATAATATCCGCGTCCTTGAGTCACAAGCAAAATTTGTCCGCCTTTGTGGTGAATGTGCCAGTTGTTGCGGCACTTTGGTTCAAAGGTCACATTATACATCGGCACGCCATTTGTTGTGGTAATCGGTTTCAAATAACTTTTACCGGTAAAGTATTTGCCATAGGGATTTAGCTCGCCGAAACCAAAGATTACTTGCTTTGCTTGTTCTTCAGTTGCGTTTGATTCACTTTGTGCCATTGTTTGACCTCCTGTCAAAAGTACTGTTGTCGTTAAGATAATTGGTAAAAACTTTTTCATTTCTTTTCCTCCGTCAAATAATCCTTTAGCATGGGCTGGACTTGGATTTTGAAAAATTTCTTTGTCCAATCTTTCGGTTCAAACACGCCATCCGACATACACCAACATGTCATCATGCCATAAAGCTCACAAATAATTGTGTGTGTCAGTAGATCAATAGGGGTATTCTGTTTAAGCTCTTTATTTTTGACGGCTTTGGTTAAAATATCCCGTAGCATGTCGGTATCAAATTGCCATTTCGTATTATCCCATCCATTTTTGTTGCCTTTCGGGTCTATCACAATGCGTACCCATTCACGACACATATTGATGCCATAGCGTTCTACTTCCACCATAAAGCTGACGAAATAGTGCTCTAAACGTGTTAAAAAGGGCTTGTCTTTCATTTGTTCCATACGTAAAACAATGCGGCTAAACAGGTTGCGACAAATCTCGCCACAAATGGCTTCTTTGTTTTTAAAATAGACATAAAAGGTCCCTTTGGCACAGCCGCAGGCCTTTGTAATATCTTCCACTTTTATATCGCTGAAATCACCACTGACAATATAATCCGTTGCCTTGTCTAACAACTTCTGTCTGGTTTTTAGGGCTTCTTCTTGGCGTTTTGTCATGATATGTTTCTCCTGATGAGATTAGGTTTAGCATATCATTGACCAAAAGTCAATGACTTTTTTCAAAAACAATCCTTATTTTGATGGGGTGACCAGCCCGTTTTTTTAAAGCGAAGAAAGTCTTTATATTTACATGGATTGAATGTCATCTTTTAAGAATTATACATGTCAAACTATACTATCTCTGACTTTAAGATGAAAGTCTTTAATATTGGGTTGATTTGCTATTTCCAACCATTCGGTATTAATTTCACAAACGGTTGCCCCATCCTTTACTATTTTGTTCACATAGGCATTTTTCACATCAGTCCTATATGTAGTACAACTCAATTCATCCCCAAGATATGATTCTTTACAGTATTTCACAGATAAACTTTTCAACGCATGACTTTCTCTAAAATCATCAGGGATAGTCATTTCTGCTAGATTAATATAACTTTTATTGTTGACATGATTGTTAAAATCAATATCTCTGAAATTTGTTTTATGGGAAGCATATGTCACAGGTTCTGTTGTGTTGCCTAAAACAAATTTTTTATGTTCCCCTATGGTTAGTTCGGTATCAAGAGACATTTTATCAGCAACAAAGTCAGTAAGTGCTGGTCGTCTTGTTTTTCCATTCAATAAAAACCAACAACAATTTCCCTTAGCAAAGGCTTTATCTTTATATTTCAGTTCAAAGTCTGTATAGATTTTTAATTTTGTAATTTCTGACACCCAAATACTGGCTTCTATTTCTTCCGACCAAAAAGGTAGCTCATCTACAATTTTGAAGCTGATATCTGAGATAACCCAATACAAATCATCCTTTAATATATCAAAAGCACCTATGCGTTTTGATGTTAAATACCGCGCAAAAACATCTTGAAAATACATTAAAATTTCAACAGGTTTTAATCTGTAATGAGCATCCATGCAATCATTCGTGATGGTATATTTTTGTTTAAATCTAGACATTCTTCTTTCCTCTGTGTTTTAACATATATATTAAAATAAAGGATGATTTTAAAGGATAACGTTTAAATTTGACAAAAATATCACAAAATCGTCATATAAACTTCACTGAAGTGTCATGCTAGCTGACAAATGTCAAAGGCAAATGCATCCCAAAAAATGCCCGCTTACCAAAAGGCTGTTCGCAACTTATTTACTTAAACCCAAGGTGTTACTTGATTTTTGAACGAAAAGGATGCATTTGTCCTTTGCTTTTTGGGCATTTTGCAAATGAATAATATGCAAAAATAGTGTTGCTTATCATCAAAAATGCG
>DFKU01000022.1 GCA_002373615.1 Alphaproteobacteria bacterium UBA3637
TGAATTCCAGGTGGCCGGAGAGTTCCTAAATCAAATAGTGTAAAATGATCCCGATGGTCTTTGGGGTTAACCCCTGAACATACACCAAAGGCTCCCCGACCAATGTCGGGAAATAATCGGTGAGTGTCTTTTTAAAATAAAAGAAAAAACACAAAAAATATCGGCTGTGTTCACCCACCGTACACTTTTGAGTCTAGGACGACTCTCTGGCACCTTTTCAGGCACCAAGGATACAGCTTGCACCATATCCTTGTTTAGGATAAATAAAACAGGTTAAAATTGCAAGGAAAATTTTTCCACTTAAATATTTTTTATTAAAAAAGTCTGAGCTAAAAATTATTTTTCCAATATGGCCTTAATGCGCCGGACACCAGCAGAAGAAGATTCTTCCTTTTTGATTTTGAAATGTCCCAAATCGCCTGTATTGGCCGCATGCGGTCCCCCGCATACTTCCTTGGAAAAATCGCCCATGGTATAAACTTTGACAAGTTCTGCGTCATAACGATCTTTGAACAAAGCCGTGGCGCCAGATTCAATGGCCTTATCCAAAGGCATTTCTTCGCAGGTAATCGGCATTTTTTTGTTGATGGCCTCATTCACCAAATCTTCCACTTGCTTAATTTCTTCAGGTGTCATTTTGCGCCCGAAAGAAAAGTCAAAGCGCAGGCGTTCCGGTGTGATATTACTGCCTTTTTGGGCGACTTCATCCCCTAAAACTTTGCGGAGTGCCGCATGCAACAAGTGCGTTGCCGAATGCAAATTGGTTGTTTCCACGGAATGATCGCTAAGCCCACATTTAAATTTTTGTTCAGAACCTGCACGGGATAAGGCTTGATGCGCTTCAAAGCATTTATTAAAGCCATCTACATCCACAGTTAAACCATTTTCGGTGGCAATTTCTTGGGTAAATTCTAAGGGAAAACCATAGGTATCATATAAATGGAAAGCGGTTTGTCCATCAATTGTTTTATCCTTTAAATTCGCCATCACTTTATCCATTTCTTTCAGGCCTGTGGTTAATGTGCGACTAAACAATTTTTCTTCTTTGGTCAGTTCTTCCAAAATGAAGTTTTTATTGCGTTCTAATTCGGGATAATCCGGCGCATAACGGTCAATCACCGTCTTTGCTAAATTAGGTAGTTCGCTGGCTTCAATCCCTAACTTTTTCATATTCCGAATGGCAATCCGAATCAAACGGCGTAAAATATAGCCCTGATCCGTGTTGGAGGGCGTTAAACCTCTGTCATCACCCAAAATAAATACACTGGCGCGCAAATGGTCGGCAATTTTACGGAAGGCTTTCAAATCATCATCATATTTTTTACCCGATAAACTTTCCAACTGTTTAATGGTATCGGAAAACATTTCGGTGGAATAGACATCTTGAATGCCGTTTAAAAAGCACAAAGTGCGTTCCAAGCCCATCCCCGTATCCACATTTTTCTGTGCTAATAACTCATACTTTCCATCAGCTGTTTTATTGTATTGCATGAACACATCATTCCAAATTTCGGTGTATTTACCGCAATGGCATCCGGGTTTGCAATCGGGGCCACATTTGGGCTGGCCATTATCAATAAACATTTCTGTATCGGGTCCGCAAGGGCCGGTTTGGCCGGCGGGTCCCCACCAGTTGTCCTCTTTCCCACAGAAAAAGATTTGATCGTCGCGCAGGCCTTGTTCCTTCCAATAGCCTGCTGTTTCATCATCACGGGGGGCATCGGCATCGCCCGCAAAACAAGTGACCGCTAATTGTTCTTTTTTAAAGCCCAATTTTTGGGTTAAAAATTCAAAACTCCACGCCACCATTTCTTTTTTGAAATAATCCCCCAAGGACCAGTTTCCCATCATCTGGAAAAAAGTCAAATGGCTGGCATCCCCCACATCCGCAATATCATTGGTGCGCACGCATTTTTGAATATCGGTGAGGCGTGTGCCTGCGGGGTGCTTTTGCCCCATCAAATATGGAATCAAGGGCTGCATGCCTGCGGTTGTAAATAACACAGTCGGGTCATTTTCGGGCAACACGGAAGCCGATGGAATTTCGGTGTGTCCCTTAGATTTAAAAAAGTCCAACCACAAGTTGCGCAGTTCATGATAAGTAAATGGCATGTTATTCTCCTTTGTTTTTTGAGGGGAATTATACCAAAAAGGGAACCTCAAGTCAAGAAAAAGCTTTTTTATGATTTGCAAGAGTTGTTTCCAATTCCCCAGAAAAATCGGATAAAGAGACCCCAAAAACTTTGACAATGTTCATTGTTTCAATGATATCCAAGCGCCGTTCTGCGCTTTCGTATTTGGAAACATAGGATTGGGGCTTTTTTAATTTTTTTGCCAAAACAGATTGTGTCATGTGCTTCGTTTGACGTACTTGAATCAATAGTTCCAAAAAGATGCGATATTCCTTAGTAAAAATGGATTTTGTCATTATCAAATTCCTTTGGTTAAATTTGGACTTGACAATAAAAATATCCCATGTTAGAATTTATCCCAAAATGGGATATTTTAAACAAAGGAGGATGTATGTATTTAGATAATGAATCTGGGCGTTCCATGGTTGAAATGCTGGGGGTACTGGCGGTGATGGGCATTTTATCTGTGGCGGGAATCACAGGTTTTAAAATTGCGATGGATAAAAATCGGGCGAATACCATTATTAACGAAGCCCAAAAACGGGCAACCTTGGTCGTGCCACAAATCCAACTGCAAAATAACGCTAATCCAACTTTAAATGAATTTAGTAATAATAATTTGGGTTATGCTACATTTGATGGAACAGTTTATACCTCAAGCAATTTGTCCTCAATGCCTCAGGGGCAATTTGGAATAAAGGTATCAGGGGTATCAAAAAATATCTGTCAGAATATCCTGAATACTTTGGGGGATAATACAGTAATCCGCAGGTTATCAACAACAGATGCTCCCACAACCGCCCTTACAAGCTGTGGCAAAACAAATGATTTTCTGATTATCTATAATAATGATATGACGACCAATCCTGTGTCAGGGGAATATACCTTTGAAAATTGCCCAGAATCTTTTTATAAGTGCACCACTACAAATTCATGTGTGGCGTCAGAAAATGATTGCCCGAATATTTGTGGGTTAGATGAACCACTTTCCACAGGTTGCGTTTGTCCTGAACACCGAGATAGGACAGATGATAAATGTGGAGATTGTGTGGATGAGGAAAACTATCAACCATGGACACAACCTGTGCTGACTTCCAATGGTACGATGGGAGCTGATGATTTCGCGTGTGAAGCATCATCCGTTATTTCCTCAACAGACCCACGCCAAGCTTGGCGTGCTTTTGATGGTAAAAACACCGATGGACGTGAAGATTGTTGGCACAGCGCAAAAAAAACAGAAGATCCATCTCGATGGTTTGCTTTTTATTCTAACAAAAAATTAAGGTTAAATTCTATAACAATTCACAATCGGGCTACTGATATGACAATTGCAATCAAGAATTTTGAAATACAAGTATTAGATAATACCTCTAAATGGACTACGATATCGAGCGGAAAAAATCCTAGTAACATAAATAACAATACGTATACACATTATATTACTTCGCCAACCCTCTCTAATTATTGGAAAATAAAAATTTTATCAGAATATGATCCTAATTACTTAGCAATCGGTGAACTCACCATCAACGCTGATGAATTAGTGTCTGTCGATTATGAGTTGAATTCAGAAAGACAATGTGAAGTTGTTAGTGAATAATTAAGCTTGTTTCACTTCGGCGACACCCATGATACGGGCGAGGGCATCCATCACATCGGGGGTGATGGTATAATGCGTTGGGAGTTCAAATTCCACATTGTATTCTTTGGTTTTGAGTAAGATAAAAATTTTGCTTTTGCCGGCAGGAACCTTTTCCAACACTTTTTTGATTTCATTCACTGCATCTGCTTTTTCCAAATTCAAAATCAATGTACTGGCGGTATTTGCCATAACTTCTGATAAGTATTGGACCTCTGCCAAATTCAGGCGCACCTCTTCTTCCCCTTCTTTACGCGACGCATTGACCGTCAAGAGTAGAGGCTGATTTGATTTCAGTTTATCACGATTGGCGGTCAGAACATCCGAAAAGCACACCAAATCAAACGTGCCTGATTTATCCGACCCTGTCACAAACGCAAAGCGATTACCCTTTTGGCTGATGCGTTCCCTGACATCTGACACAATAGCGGCAATCTTGGCACGCACTGCACCGCTCACCATCACCATAGGTTTTATGTCAGCGTAATTCACGGCACGCAAGCGATCCAACACAGGCCCAAAGGAATCCAATGGATGCGCCGACAAATAAAAGCCCAGCGCTTCCTTTTCATGTTCTAACTTTTCCATTTGTGGCCATTCGGGATATTTATCCAGTTTCAATGCATTAGCGGATATGTCTGCCCCGAACAGGCCCATTTGGGAACTGTTGCGTTGCTGAGTGGCCTGGTTCGCATAGGCCACCAAATTTTCCACATTATTAAAGACAAGCGAACGACTTTTTTCCACACATTCAAAAGCGCCTGCTTTGGCCAGATTTTCCACGTAGCGTTTGTTGAGGGCGGACACATCCACACGCGAGACAAAATCTTGCAAAGATTTAAAGGGACCGTTTTTGGCGCGCTCAGCCACCACCTGTTGCATGCCCGCCTCGCCCACATTTTTAACGGCAGAAAGGGCATATCTCACCGCCCCATTTTCAACAGTAAAATCTACTTCCGACAAATTGATGTCTGGGGATAAAACGGGGATTTTATGTGCCAAAATATCGTCCTTAAAAACAGCCAATTTATCTGTATTAATTTTATCCAATGTCATGGTGGCGGCCATAAATTCGGAGGGGAAATGCGCCTTTAAATACGCCGTTTGATAGGCGATAAAGGCATAGGCCGCAGCGTGCGCTTTGTTAAAACCATAGGACGCAAACTTCGCCATTTTATCAAAAACAAGTTCGGCAATTTTTGGATCCACATTTTTTTCTTTGGCGCCTGCCAAAAATTTGACCTTTTGTTCAGGCAAAAGCTCTGCTTTTTTCTTTCCCATGATACGGCGGAGTAAATCTGCCCCCCCCAAGGTAAAGCCGGCCATCTCGCGTGAAATTTGCATCACCTGTTCCTGATAAATCATAATGCCATAGGTTTCTTTTAAAATCGGTTCCAACATCGGATGCATGTAGTCGGGCTTTTCTAAACCCTTTTTAACTGCAATATAGGTGGGGATTGAATCCATGGGCCCTGGGCGATACAGCGACACCAAAGCGACAATATCTTCAATTTTATCGGGCTGCATATCGTGCAGGATTTTTTTCATGCCCGTCGATTCTAATTGGAACACCCCCGTCGTATCAGCTGCCCGCAACAGTTTAAATGTTTCTTCATCATCCAAAGGAATGTGGTCAATATCTACCTCAATTCCCCGTTTGTTGATCAGCTCAATCGCCTTTTTAATGGTGGTTAGGGTTTTCAGTCCCAAAAAGTCAAACTTAATCAAACTCGCTTCTTCCACATACTTCATATCGTATTGGGTCACGGGCATGTCGGACGAAGGATCTTTATAAATCGGGACAATTTCATCCAGTGGTTTATTCCCAATCACAACCCCCGCCGCGTGTGTGGAAGTATTGCGGAAAAGCCCCTCTAATTTCACAGCAATTGCAAACAGTTCTTTTACCTGTTCATCGGCATCAATTTCTTCTTTGAGGCGTGGTTCTTCCTCAAAAGCCTTTTCCAAAGTCATTTTTGGGTCGTTTGGAATCATTTTTGACAGGCGATCCACCACAGGGAAAGGCACCTGCATCACACGCCCAACATCGCGAATGACAGCTTTTGCCTGTAATTTACCAAAGGTAATAATTTGCGCCACATGGTCAAAACCATAATGATTTTGCACATATTCAATCGTTTTTTCACGTTTTTCCTGACAAAAGTCCACGTCGATATCAGGCATATTGACACGTTCCGGATTCAAGAATCGTTCAAACACCAAGTCAAAGCGCATGGGGTCAATATCGGTAATCATCAAACACCAAGCCACCACCGAACCCGCGCCTGAGCCACGCCCAGGCCCCACCGGCACACCGTTCTTTTTAGACCACTGGATAAAGTCTGCCACAATCAAGAAATACCCGGGGAAGCCCATTTGTTTAATGACCCCCAATTCAAACAGCATTTGTTTGTGGTATTTTTCCTGTTCTTCGGGGGAACGCCCCTGCATACGAATTTTAAAGCCCTCTTCGGCCATATCCGCCAAGACTTCGTCTTCCGTTTTTCCTTTGCAATCGTAATTTGGGAAAGCCGGTTTTTTCTTTTCCGCCATAAAGGCGCAGCGTTTGGCAATTAAAACGGTATTGGAGAGCGCTTCCGGCAAATCCGAAAAAAGCTCACACATTTCGGCCTCTGATTTTAAATAATGCTCGGGGGTCAAACGCCGCCGATCCTCATCCACCAATAACTTTTTTTCGGCAATACACATTAAGGCATCTTGCGCTTCATACATATCAGGGGTTAAAAAGTAAGCGTCGTTCGTGGCAACAATCGGGATATTCAGCTCCAAAGCCAACTTCAAAAAGTCGCCCTCGGTCTGATTCTCCTGCTCCATCCCATGACGCATCAGCTCGATATAAAGCCTGTCGCCAAAAACGTCTTTTAATTTTTCCGTGATTGTTTTGGCCCAATCAAATTGCCCAGCCAGTAGTGCGCGGCCGATAAGACCTTCCCAGCCCCCTGTCAAACAAATCAGGCCATCCGTATGGGCAGAAAGTTCCTCAAAAGTAATATGTGGTTGCCCTTGCTTATCTGCCCCCATATAATAGGCAGAAAAAAGTTTTAATAAATGTTTATAGCCCGTTTCATTTTGCACCAATAAAACAACTTTATCAAAAGTATCTTCTTTGGTGTCAAAGGCATTTTTATCTTTTTTAGGGGATTTGACCAAAAGTTGAGTTCCCAAAATCGGTTGAACACCCAAGGGGGGCATTTCATGCATCATCGCCATGGCACCACAAATATTGTTGGAATCCGTCACCGCGATGGCCGGCATTTTATTTTCTGCCGCCCATTTGGCGAGTTTTGGCATTTTGATGGCGCCTTCCAAAAGCGAATACGCCGTATGTACATGCAAATGTATAAACTTTGGTGTCATGAAAAAAGTATACCAAATTTTGCCCCAAAAGGCAAGAAAAATCCCCCATAGGAAAGGGGGAGATTCTTTAATCTAATATACCCAAGGAGGATTTAGTTTTACCTATAAATCCACAAGCAAGCACCGGAATTGTTAAAACTGTTTTTGTAAATGCACTACCATTGGCAAGGTTTTATTTTCAGCACTCGTCGATAATATCCCAATTTCCATTTGTGGTACATAAATAAAGGTTTCCATTTTCACATTTTGTTTCATTCTCTGAACACGCATTTAATTAGGGCAAGGTCCATCCGTAATCCAGTTATTATTGAAGCATCTCCAAAGCCAACCATTAAGACATTGGTCTGTTCCATTTGTTGCATTTGGTAGAGTAACAGTACCTGCGAATTTACTGCTATAATTGCCTGCAGGGCAATCATAAACTTGTTCTGGAGTTTCGCAATGATCTCCTGTATAAGCTGTCCCGGTACAATCACAGACACCACCCGAACAAGTCCCACCATTTTGACAAGTTACATTGGCACATAGATCAGATTGTTGTTGATTTGTCCCCGAATTACCCCCCGTATTTCCACTTCTTTCGGATAAATCGTTGTTAAAGGTAAAAGTTAAAGCGCCATTTTCACCAGAGCTGATAGTGGCATTTTTGAATCCCATGGCTTCGATTCTGGAACGGACCTTTTCATCCACATTGCTTAAGGTTAACACCAGTTTATCAGTGTCATTACCAACAGTAATGGCACTGTCTAAACCGCTGGTACTTAAAGTGGCTGATGGATTGGCTAAACGTTGCGCAGATAGCATAACTGCCGCCCGCATTGCGCGGTTAACGGCCTCATTCGCCCGATGTTGATTCATTGCTGTATTATAACCGGCAATGCCTGCGACACTAAGCACCCCCATTACGGCCAGCACACCCAGCATTTCCACCATCGACCGACCAGATTCTCTGTCATCCTGAACGAATGTGAAGGATCTCATCAGATTCTTCGTTTCACTCAGAATGACATTTTGTTTTAAATTATTTCTTTTCATAAAATTACTCCAATTTTTTATTGTTTAAACACCACCTGAATTCCAGGTGGCCGGAGAGTTCAAAAAATCAAGCGTTTCCATGATCCCGATGGTCTTTAGGAAATAAAAATCTCCCTGAACATACACCAAAGGCTCCCCAACCAATGTCGGGAAAAAATAGGTGAGCAAATCCCAAGGATTATTTAAAACACATGCACCTTTTATGGGCAGGTGTCACTCACCCGAAACGCTGAGCTTTTTGAAGGCTCTCTTGCACCCTTTCAGGTACTCAGACTATAAAATTGCTTTATAGTCAATTTTCATTCTAAGAAAAATAAGACGAAAGTCAAGCATAAAAAATCCCCAGCTAAATAGCTGGGAACTTTTTTTTGGTTTTCTATGCTTTAGGCATCGTTTCTGCCAATGCCAATTCTTTGGCTTTCACATAGTCAAACTTACCTGAGCCGAGCAGAGGCGGTGTATCCGTCACAATGACTCTACTGGGTAAGCCCAATTCTGTCATGCCGGCCGATTTAAACACCCCGATTAAAGCCTCTTTGGTGATTTCTTTACAGGTCGTCACCAAGATAATTTGTTCACCTTTTTTGGCATCAGGAATGCTGACCGCGCCCATCACGAAATCAGGCCATTGTTTGGCTATCACTTGTTCTACTGCCAACAAGGATACCATTTCGCCCCCGATTTTGGCAAAGCGTTTGGAACGTCCCTTGATGGTGATAAAGCCCATCTCATCCACGTCCACAATGTCGCCTGTATTATACCAACCATCCTTTGGTGGATCCAAAACCAGCGGATTTTCATAACGCATGTAGCCTTGCATAACATTGGGGCCTTTAAGCCATAATTCGCCGCCTTCATCAATACCATCTACATGTTTTAATTTGTATTCAATTCCTGAGAACAAGCGTCCCACAGAATTTTTCTTTTGGTGCAAGAAAGTGTTCACGGAAATAAAGGGTGAGCATTCGGTAGCACCATAGCCTTCAAACAAGCGTACCCCAAACTTATCCTGCCAAATAGTACGTGTATCTTCTTTGATTTTTTCAGCACCACCCGCCACGACACGCAAGCTGTTAAAATCATATGGATTGGCGCATCTGGCATAGGCAGATAAGAACGTATCGGTTGAAAAGAAGATGGTCGCCCGAATGCTGGCCGCAATTTCGGGGATAATTCGATAATGAAGCGGCGTCGGATATAAGAATGTCTTTAGCCCCAAAATAAAGGGAAGAATTGTGCCAGCCCCCAAGCCAAAGCAATGAAACATGGGCAAGCAGTTCAAGAATACATCATTCGGGTACAAGTCAAATCGTGCCACCACCTGATAGTCGTTGGAAATGACATTAAAGTGGGACAAAAGCACTGCCTTTGGCATACCCTCTGAGCCGGAAGTGAACAAAATCACCGCAGTATCTGTTGGTTTCACCGGATGTTTTTTATTCAAAGCGCGATATAGGGCACGTGGGAAAACGGCCCCATACATCCCAACCAACTTATCCCACAGGGTCAAGGATGGTTTTAAGTCTTCCAAATACAGCACCTTGACATCAGCTTTTTCAATTTCGGCAACCAAGTTATCCAATTTGGCCAACTGAACGACTTTATGGGCAGTCACAATGGTCTTTAAACCCACGGTTTTACACCCAGCCACAACTGCTTTTGGACCTGCTGTAAAGTTAATCATGGCGGGGATTTTTCCATGTGCCTGCAATCCCATAAAGGCCAAAGCGCACGCCCCTGATGTCGGCATCATAAGGCCCACTTTGTTCTCCTCAGGAATCGTCTTTTGAATCAAACGTCCCAGCACAAAGGATTTCAAGAACAAGGAAGCATAACTTGTGGGTTTGCGGGCTGTATCTTCCATAATTTTAAAGAAATGTCCCCGCAACTTCATCGCATCCGTTGTTGCTTCAAAAATCGTACGATGACATTCAAAGCTATCAAACTGCATGCCCGAAATAATATCGTACAATTTTGAAGAAGATTTCATTCTTTGTTCACGATTCGGCATTGAATCAGGGTACTCAAATTTAACAGGGGGCAATACCGTTAAAGTGATTTTTGGGAAAGCCTTAAACCATGTTTTCTTGCCTGTCACCCGTGAAAAGAAAGTGTGAGATGCCCCATCAATTCTGATCGGCACAATCGGTGCATTTCCCTTCAGGGCCATCATGGCGGCCCCTTCATACATTTTTAAACGGGTATGTCCGCCTTCCACTAAGCCGGAGTTAAAAATCATACACATTTTATCTTGGCGGAGTTCTTCCACCATTGTTTTCACGGCAAAAGGACTGACAGGATCCAAAGGTCTTAAATCCACCAAATTCGTCATGAACTTCATCAACGTTCTGTCGATTAAACGGTTGCTGATGGTAAATACGATCGGACGCGGGACAAAGGCAGAAATCAACAACACATCCATAAAGTTGGTATGGTTAGTGACGATTAAACAGCGTTCGCCTGCTTTGGGTAAATTTTCCAATCCTTTGATTTCAGCTTTATACAACCAGCCCAAAACTTTCTTAAAGAATTTTCGGCGTTGTTCCCATGGCAGTAGCCGCACAAAATACAACGATACAACAATATTTGCCAGAGCAAACAAAACGACCACATCCACCAAGTCAAAAAAGACCAGGCGCATCGCCATTACAATTAAAAATGAGATTGCCATAAAAATGGAATTTAATAAACCACTGAAAGCAAAAACACGCCCCATTCTTTCGGTCGGCGTTTTCATTTGTAACAAAGTGAAAAATGGCAAAACATAGAGTGCAGATAAAAATCCCAATAAAACCACATCAGCCATAATGAACCAATATTGAACGTTCGTGGTGAGTAGTTGGAAAATAGTAAGCGCTTTTCCTGTTTCTAACTTATCCACAGAACGACTGACAAAGGCAAAAACAAACAAAGCCACAGACATCAAAGCCCCAACCCAAACAGCCTGAGATCCCAAGGACTTTTTGGCATGACGAATGCAGGCAATAGATCCCAAAATGTACCCAATGGGGTATAACACGACAGATAAAAAGACCATGGTAGACCAACGTGCTTGCAACACTTCCTGACCATATTCGGCTGAGAGCATTCCCGTCAAACTCATCAATACCCAAAACCAAGCAATTCCAATTAAATAAGCCCATTCGTCAAACTTAAATTTTAAGTTTTCAGAAATGTCATCAAATACATGAATCGGATTTTTGGTAATTTTTGTATCAGGGGCAACGGGCGCTTGGGCGGGCAATAATAAAGTTGTCAATGTTCCCAATAATGCCATAACAGTCACGCCAAAACACACCATGCCGGAAGAAGCCATTTCCTTTAAAATCAGCATCATCATAAAGGCGGCACACCCTGTCCCCAATAAAGAGGTAATCTTCATCAAGGCATTTGCTTTTAAAAGGGATTTTTCGGGTACCAATGCAGGCGTCAAAGCGTCATTTCCTACACGCAAACAGGCCCCGATAAACCCAAGGCCTATCATTATCATCCATAAAAAGAAAGGCGTTTCAAAGGATACTGTTCCCAATACCAACAACATAGCACCGAAAGTGGTTGCTTGAAAAAACAACAAAAAGAGCTTCTTAGAAAATTTGTCAGCAACTTGTCCCGCCACAGTGGAACCTACAAAAAAGGCCAGGGCATAAAAAATAATCCCCGACACAACGAATCCTGTTCCGGCTTTGGTTAAATGGTATGTTGCCATGAATAAAAACAACATCCGCATAAAGCTGTCGCTGACGGATGAAAACAGATGAGCCCCTAACAAAGGTAAAAACTTCTTGGTCATTAAATTTCTGGACATATAAAACTCCTTTTTTAAATATTTTTGGTATCTTAGCATAGTTTTACATAAAATGCAAATCACCTCATCTTGACTTTTGAATAAAAGTATTTTATTCTGAGGGGGCTTTGTCGGCAGTGCCCGCAAAGTCGGAACAGAAATTCCGTTCTAAAAGAAATGCCGCCCTCGGGCGGATGGTTGACCGAATAGATTGAATAGGCAACGCTGCTTTTTAGACAGTATTTCTGCGTCCGTCCACTTAGATCAAGTGGAATTTTTTGTTCAATAAAAAACGGAAGGAAAAAGAAAATGAACAAATTATTTAATAAGGAATTAAAAGCTGCCGGATCCTCGGGTTCAGCTGACGCTGCCCCAAGGATGACAAAAAATAAACAATACGCTGCCCCAAGGATGACAGAGTATGGTCGCAGTATGGTTGAAATGTTGGGCGTTCTCGCTATCGTGGGCGTGCTTTCTGTGGGCGGTATCGCTGGTTATACATCAGCAATGCGTTCCTATCGTGCTAACGAAATTGTGAATGCCACATCTATGTTGTATATGTTGGGAATTGCCCAAAATCAAGGTGCTGGTGATGCCCAAATGGTTTATTCCACACACTTTGGGGCGAATGCTGTACCCAGTGGTGCCAGTGAAATTACCTATAATGCCGATAAAACAATAAGGCTTGACATCCCAGATTTTGATATCTGTCATCAAGTAAAAAACAAATTAGGGGACAAGGTTATTGCCGGTGACTGCGCCACTTTTCCATACATAACAATAAGATTTGAGAAAGTAGCAAGTTCTACTACCCCTGAACAACAAAACTGTAGCCAATGTTCTGTTAATGGGGGTAGCTGTTCCGGAACAAATTGTTCTGGATGCATCGTACCAGTGGTTGGTTATATAAATGGTACAACATGTGTTCTAAGAGCAACTTGTAATAAAATATGTTCGGGTAACTGTTATGATGATGCCTATGAGGATATATTTGAGGTCTGTTGTGCCAATTCACCCTCAACCGATAAGAAAGGTTGTCCATCTTCTTAAACAACCACACTTCTTATGACTTGACAAAGGGTTCTTAACATATTATGTTAGTCATACAGGCAAAGGTCTGTATCTAAATTCAAAGCCCCGAAGAATCGGGGCTTTTCTTTAAGGATTTATTTTGTCACGATCACCATGGCTTCGCGCAGGACACGGTCGTGAATCATATAGCCTGTTTGCAGGTTTTCTATAATCGTGCCGGCAGGTTTGGAGGGATCCTCCACCTGTTGAATCACGCGGTGCTTTTCTGGGTCAAAGACTTTTCCCATATCGTCCATTTGAACAATGTGATTTTTTCCAAAAGCATCGGTCAGTTGTTTTTGAGTGAGTTCCACCCCTTGCAATAAATTGATAAAGAAAGGATCGCAGGGCTTATCGGATTTTTCCATTTCCACCTTGGCTTGATGAATCGCCCGTGCCAAGTTATCCGCGACCGGCAACAGGTCTTTCGCAAAATCTTTGGTCGCATAACGCGCTGTGTTTTGCATATCCAGTGCACACCGCTTTTTGATATTTTCGCATTCAGCGGCCGTGCGCAAAGCTAAATCCTTCCAATGCAACACTTCCCCAGCCAATTTTTGGACTTGATCTTCTGCGACTGGGGCAGGGGTTTGTTCATGTTTTTGTGTGGTTTGTTCTGGCTTTTCTTTTTTTGTCATTTTAAATCCTTTCATCTTATAATACATATTTAGGCATGTTTATCATAAAAATCAAGTCCATCTTGCATTTTGGGGAAAAATATGCTAACCTTTTATCATTCAAAATTTAAAGAAAGGATTTTAAAATGACCAGACCATCTGGAAGAGCTGATACGCAAATGCGTGCGATGACTTTAACCCCTTGGGTGAATAAATTTGCCGAAGGATCTTGCTTGGTAAAATGCGGGGATACCCATGTTTTATGTACCGCCACGGTGGAACATAAAGTGCCTGCTTGGATGAAGCAACAAGGCAAGCGCGGCGGTTGGATTACCGCTGAATATGGAATGTTGCCCCGAGCAAATATTACCCGTGTGGAACGTGAAGTTATGAAAGGCAAGCAAGAAGGGCGCAGTCAAGAAATTCAACGCTTGATTGGCCGGGCGATGCGTGCCGCGGTGGATTTACACCAGATGGATAATATCACGATTAAAATTGACTGCGATGTGTTGCAGGCCGATGGTGGCACCCGTACTGCCAGTATCAATGGTGCTTATGTGGCTTTGGTGCAGGCCCTCAATTCCTTGGTGGAAGAAGGGAAGTTGGAGCGTTCCCCTGTGGTGGGACATGTGGCGGCCATTTCCTGTGGGATTGTGCAAGGGGTACCTGTCGTGGATTTGGATTTTGTGGAAGATTCCAATGCGGGAACCGATACCAATTTTGTGATGAATGATAAAGGGGAATTATTGGAAGTGCAAGGCACTGCCGAAGGGGCTCCTTTCACGGCTGAACAATTGACAACCATGATGAAAATGGCACAAAATGTCATGCAGCTGATTTTCATGAAGCAAAAAGAAGCCTTGAATAAAAAAAGATAACAAAAGCGCCTGTGATGGGCGCTTTTTTAATCCCTTTGGCGTTCAGCTGAAGTGGGATTATGGGTTTTATGTTGACTGTATGGATGTGTGACTTCTGCAATAAATTTTTCTCGGTCTAAGTCAGAGGCCTGTAAATAATCAAACATTTTTTGTTGATAATACTCTTTTTGCTCCGAGGAAATTCTGTCTTTTGAAAGGACTAAATTGTACTTTTCTGTCCCTGTTATTTCTTCTAATTCTGGACACATAGAGGACATATCCCTTTTATAGGTCATATACATAGCCCTTGTCAAAGAGGGAAATCCCTCTTTTTTTTGAATTCTTTCAATTTCTTGAATGCGTTTTTCCACCTGTATGGCCGTGCGTTCCACGGGGCTATCCAACAAAAGGTACGCAGTAATAATACCTTTTTGTATTTCAAATGCAAAAACACTTTCTGCTTCTTTTTTTTCTTGCCAACTGGCAGGATGATTATATTTTGAGTGGGCTTCCCACGCTTTTTTATTCATCCTTGCCATTGTGTCCAGTAAAAAAGCACGTTTGTCCTCAGTTAAATAGCGGGCTCTGCGCATGAAATCTGATTCCAACAAACTCATATAAGACTCCTTTTCCCTTGAATTATATTTCAAAGGGATAAAAAAGTCAAATTTGGGCTATTTCCAGTTGAATATTGGGGAATAATTTTTGAGCGACTTGGGTATATTCTGTGGAAAGTGTACTTACAAAAAATTGACGCGTTTTTTCGTGCGATAATTGGCTTTCAATTTCTGTGTGGCGCCCTAAATAATCGGCCAATTTTTCCCCTATCAATTCATCTTGGGAAACCAGGCGCGTATGGAGTAAATGTTTTTGGAATAAATCCTTTACCAAGGGGTAATGGGTGCACCCCAAAATTAAGGCGGGGATATTTTGAAAAGTTTTGGCGTATTCGGTAATGGCCTTTTCGGCCCCCTTAAAATCGTTTTTTTCTATGGCTGGTACCAAGCGCGGTGTTGCCAAGGAAACAACCTGCACCACAGGATCAATTTTTCTTAATTCCACCCCATAAATATCAGAACGAATCGTGGTGGGGGTGCCAACAACACCGATTTTCTTTTCCCCATTTTTTAAGGCTTCCTCCACGGTTGGGATTATCACCCCTAAAATTTTTACATGGGGAGCAAATTGGGGGCAAAATCTTTTTTGTAAATAACGCAGGGTAATGGCGGTTGCTGTATTGCAGGCAATAATAATCAACCCACATTCTTGCCGGATTAAAAACCGCATGGCGTCCAGTGTATAAGCCAAAATGCGCCCTGGTGTTTTTTCTCCATAGGGCACATGCGCCGTGTCCCCGTAATAGACATAATCGTACTGTGGCAAGGCCTGCATTAAGGCCTTTGCGATAACCAATCCCCCTAATCCTGAATCAAAAACACCTATTT
>DFKU01000049.1 GCA_002373615.1 Alphaproteobacteria bacterium UBA3637
AAGCAATCTCTTGCAGATTGCCACGCCCTATCGGGCTCGCAATCACGGGATATAAAAAAGGCGGGCTCGCAATGACGGGTGAGTGTGGGCGTTTTGCCCTTACCTGTCATCCTGAACGCAGTGAAGGATCTCGTGAAAGATTCTTCGGGCGTTGCCCTCAGAATGACGGAGTATATCAATACGGGCGGTCCATGCTGGAAATGTTGGGCGTTTTGGCTGTGATGGGGGTCTTGAGTGTCGCGGGGATTGCCGGCTATCATTCCGCCATGAATCGCCATCATGCCAATACCATCATTGAGGAAGCCAAAATGCACTCTGTTTTATTATCAGGACAGGCCTTATTAAAAGGATTGCCTGAAACAACAAATTTGGAAAATTTACGTTATCCCTTTACCTACCATAAAGAATCTGAATGGGGGTATTCTTTAAATTTAGCAGGACTTGAAAAAGGGGTTTGTCAAATTTTACAGGGTCAAAGGAATTTAGGATGGGCGGAAACGGTTTTAATCAATAACGGGGCAGATTGCAAGGATGAAAATCAGGTGGCCTTTTATATCAATACAGGCATGACAACAGAGATTACAAACGAAGACAGAGTGGTGGCCTGTGCCAATGATGAAGACTGCGGGGAATGTGGCAGATGCGGGGAACAACAAGTCTGTGTGTTTGATGATTTTTATTGCACTGATCCCGATAAACCATATTGCAATAAAGGCGTGTGCCAAAGCTGCGAAGTGGGGAAAATGTATAACACATTAAGCAATGAATGCATTTCCTGCAACGATAATGGGATAAATGAGATACGTGGTGTTAGTGAAATAGAATGTAACACTTGTTCTGGTAAATTTGTTTGGAACAAGGGTTGGAATGCTTGCGTATCTTGTGGAAGAAAACTGAGGTGGATGAGTGGGTTTACAGAAGAACAATGCTTTAGTTGTCCTAATCGAATATTTTTTAAGAATTATTGCATATATTGCGATGGTACTTTAAATGCTGACAGAACATCTTGTCATTATAGTTGCCCTCCCCAGTCATTACCAAATGATTGGGGTGAATGCATACGTTGTAGTGAGGTATCATCACCATTGGGCTTATTTTATACAACCAGTGGCAATGCTGAGAAAGCCTATCAATACTGTAATCAATGCGATGATAGGGTATTAGCAGAAGGAGATCCAAGATATGCCACTGGTTTAAAGTGTGTAAAAAAATGTGAAGAAGGAAAAATTGAAAACGGCAATGGTCCTGAATGTTTTGATTGTTCCACGGAAGAAAATTTTTATTTGGGGGCATCTGGGACCAAGGATAAACCGTGGAGCCGATATAACATTCGGTATCAATTTTGTTTGAATTGTTCAGGAAGAATACCTTCATTTGTTTATTCTAATGCTTTCTGTAATAAATGTTCCAGTTCCGACGAAACATTGACATCATTAAATGAGGATTGTATCAGTCAATGCAAAGGTATACGTTATGTATCGGCCGCAAACAAGTGTACTCTTTGTCCTGAAAGGGATTCTGATGAATGGAATGCACTGAGTGCAGAGCAACAAGCCCAATGTACACCTGATGAGAATTAAAATTTAGCTTGCATTTTGTGGAAAAGTTTGCTAAAATGACGGAGTCGCGACCATGGTGGAATTGGTAGACACGCAAGCTTGAGGTGCTTGTGGAGAGATCCGTGGAAGTTCGAGTCTTCTTGGTCGCACCATAATATTTTAAATTTTTGACATACCTTTCTATTTATTACATTTTTTACAATTTTTTTGGCTTGACAAGTGCCCTTTTTCGCCACACTTGATTGGGGTATTTTAAAACCAAAAAAGGAGGAAAAAATGAAATTAAAACCAAAAATGGATGTTGACACCAATTCTTTAACCGAAAAAGAAAAGTCTTTATTGAAAAAGGAAATCAAGGACGCGTGGCCTGAATTTCCGACCGAGATGAAGCGCTTTATCTATGAGACAAAAAAGCAAAAACTGCAAAGTCTGTACATGATTGAGGCTTGGGCCAAAGAAAATGGCCACAAAACGATTGTGGATTTAATCAGTCGGCGCATTGCCCACAAGGAGGCGAAAGTCGCTAAATTAAAAGAAGAACTGGGTGAATAAGCCTTCAAAAAAGGAAAAGAAAATGGAACACTATGAAAAACAAAATTATGCCCTGGGAAATGGTCTTTTCCTTTCGGAAAGGCAAGTGGCCGTTTTGAAGCAGTTGGCTTTAGGGCTGTCTAACAAGCAAATTGCCCACGAACTGGGCGTAGCGGAACCCACCATCAAGATGCACATCAGCGCGTTACTGCGCGCCTTGGGGGTGCAAAACAGGGTCCAAATCCTGATTAAAGCAAAAGAAATGGGATTCGTTTAAAAATCAAGTCTTTTTTGTCGTTTTTTTTGTTGACAAACCTGTTATTTATGGTACAATAGACCTAAAATAACAGGGATTTTTATATCCCAAAAAGGAGAATAAGGAATGCTGACAAAAAATCAAAAAAACAAAATTCAAGAATTAAAAGGATTATTGGAAACTTTTGATGGGAAAGATGCAACCACACAAGGCAAGATTGATCAGGTCATCAAAGACTTGGGATTAGACACAGATATCAATTTAGTTTTTGATGCACAAAAAACAACTTTGGCCCATTATGCCGCCAAAGAACATTATGCCGTCATTTTGGATTATTTGGCAGACCATTACAAGGGGAGTGTTAATCTTGAGCAACAAGATAACAATGGGAATACGCCAGCCTATTATGCTGCCAAAGAAAATAATCATGACACCATTCGGTCTTTGGTAAATGCTGGAGCTGATTTTTCAGATGCCAGAATACAAAAGCAACTGAATAAGCATGGTGCCTTGGATTTTTTACATGAATGCGAAGATGCAAAAGTAATTGAGAGCTTACAGGAAAATGATTGTTTAAATGCAACAATACCTGATGTGACTCGGTTTGTCGGAAGATTGCACAATCCAAATGCAGTTGATAGGAATGGTTTAAATTTGGCCCATCGTTTTGCACAATATGGGAATGAGGAAATTTTAAACTATTTAATTGAACAGGGAATTGACTTTATGACGCCCGCAAAAGATGGGAAAAATGCTTTTGACAGAATCAGTGATCCCGACTTGCGCGATAAAATTAAACAGGCCTATCAAAAAAAGTTGTCTGAAACAAATATCGACAATATCACCGATTGGACAAAAGTTAACTTAGCTCAGGTTCAACATTGGGTCAGAACCCGGGTTGATTTGAATGCTAAGCCTTATGCACATGCAGCCTTAAAAGCCGGAAAAAATGATATTGTTGAATACATGATTCAACAAGGAATAAACTTGAATAAAGCGGATGCCGACGGAAAATCATTGGCTCAGTTGGCCGTTGAGCAAGGCAACAGAGAAATCTTGATGGATTTAGTGGAACATTCCTTTGAACAAAATCCAGTCCAATGGACGGATAGTGGAGGAAATGATATTTTAGATTCACTTAAGACAAGAAATCAAAAGTTGTATGAGGATGTAACGAATGCCCTTAATGCAACTGAAAGTTTATTTGATTTCACAAGATCCCCTTTTCCTTCAAAAGATTGGTCAACCATTGAACCAGACAACATAAAAGAATTACTGGATCAAGGGGCAAAATTAAATGCCAGAGAAAAAGACGGGAAAGCGCCCGTTTCCTTGGCGATTAGCAATGATAATTTAGAGGCTTTTAAATTTTTGGCGGACTTGGGAGTTAAGTTAGATCAACCGGATAATAAGGGCGAAGTCCCTGCGCACCATGCCGTTAGAGCGGCCATTGATGGTGGCACTTTAAATACTGAATACATTGAATTATTGAAAGAAAAAAACGTCAACTTTAATGTTCAAAGCAATGACGCCAATGGCAAAGAGACCCCTTTTCATTTGGCTATGCAAGAGGCCTGTGGAGCAAGCAGTCCCTTATCCATAGAAGATCAACAAAATTTAGCAAAAGCACTGATTGATGCGGGTGCTGATTGGGAAATAACAGATAAATCAGGCAAAAAGCCCTTGGATTATGCGAATGATGATGTTAAAGAGGAAATTAAAGCCTACATTGATCTCAAAAAGAGAGAAACCGAAAGTGAGGAAATTGGGGCAGTAGAATCATCCCCTGATGAAGATGAAAACGAGGCTGAATCTTCCAATTCCGAAAATTCAAATGGGGGAAGCGGGAATGAGGCCGCCAAAGGGAAATCAGGGCCAGGGGCAGCAAAACGACTGGCAGATTCCTTACAGGGGGCAACGGATGCCTTTTTCAAGAATGTCTTTGAAGGAAGGCACAATACTGCCGAAGAATTTGCGCAAGACTTCCTGTTTAATCTGTTAGCCTTTCCGTTGGAAGCAACCAATATCTTACTGACAAAGACGTATAGTGAAGATGAAAAAGATAAGTTGGATAGACTTTCAAAACAATTAGATCAACTGATTGCTCAAAAAAATGGGGTCGCCCCTGGTGATGCTGCCATTGATGAAAAAATTCCAGTTTCTGAAAAAACAAAGAATCTGGCTAATTTGATGTTCGGTCTCAATAAAGTTGATCCAGGCGCCATACAAGCGTTACGAAATGCCATTGGGGAAAATGCGCCCATTGAACTTTCCAGTATGACACCGGAACAAAGAGAGACACGATTGGCCAAAATTAACCAAGCATTACAAGCCGATGATAAGTTGGCAAAGAGACTTCAAAAGGCACTTTCCACTGTTATTCAGGCGCCAGACGGGAAAAAGGCCTTTGAAAGTTTATTTGAAGGGCACACAGGCCCCATCACAAAAGAGCAAGTGGCTGCCATCTTTGGTGGAGGAAAACCAGATCATTCCCCTGCACCGGATCGGGGAAGTGCCCCAACAGATCATTCTGAACCACCCGTCCCAGAGGGGGCAACACCAAAGATTCAAGAGGCCATTATGAAAAGCTATCAAGAAATTATGGATAGCACTTCCTTAAACAAAACAGAAAAAAAGACAAAGTTAGAGGCTTTTTTAATTGATTTGGCCGAAAAGCATCCCGAATTTAAAACGCTATCTGCAGCAGTTTCCTTATTAAACAATCATAAAACTGTTTTAGATGGCTTAAAAGCTGGCTCAGGAAAAGGGAGCGTCGGAACAGTCACCAAAAAAGACGATACCATATTGACAAACAAGGGTGTAGCTAACCTCAAGAAAGGAACAAAGGACACCCTGAAAAAATTAACCGATGAAGAAATTAAAGAAGCAGGAAAGTTAGCCTTGACTTTAAAGAAAACTTTGTCAAAAGGTTCAAAAGATGGAGCATTAGATCCAAGAGCAAGAGATTATTTGGAAATAATGGTTTATAAACAAGCTTCAAGACTTGACCGCTAAATTATAAAAAAGGAGGGGGAAGATGAAAAGGTTATTGAAAGCGATTTTATGGATTGGGTGCTATGGGGGGACTTCATGGTTCGGGATTAAGGCCAAGTTGGGGTTTGATATTTTAAATCAAAACAACTGGGCCTTTTTGTTTGATAAGTCTGTGCATGCCGTTTGGCCTGCCGACATGGCCCCCAAAAAATTGGTATGTAAAGTTTTATTAGTTTTCATCATTGTTGGCATTTTAGGCTTAGCTGTAGTTACTAAAAAAAAGAAAAGACGCATTCCTTTGGTATATGGTGAGCTCCCCCAAAAAGAAGGGGAGCGGCCTCAGCCAGTGGCCAGTCAAGGAAAAATGGCCACAACCTCCGCACCTGCACCACAAGCACAGGTAGGGGAATTAAATAATGTGATGTCCCCTGCCCCACAAAATTTGTTGGGTGATGTTATTCGTCAAATTACGGCAATTGCCAATACTTTTGAAGTCAGTGTTTTTCCGCATGTCAAATTAGAAAACACCTTTACACAATTGGTTGTTTCAGATGATGCAACAGCCCTATTGTTAAAAATCCTGCCTCAATCTGGAACGTGGCAAATCACACAAGAAGAAATGGTTGAAAACAGCCAATGGGCGATTGAAAATGAACCTGCCAAGCCTATTTTAAAAGATATCATTGAAAGTACCGCCACTTTGGCACGATTAGAGCCTGATGCCCATGCCATTTCGGTTATTATTTTGGCAGGGGGAACCTTAAATGAAACCGAAAACGTACGATCTTATCTAGAACAAAATGGCATTCGCATCGTATCATTAAAGGGCGATATTCCCAATATCCCCTCTTGGCAAGAATTATTAAATGAATTTTATCAACCAAAACAAGTGGAGGAAATGAATGAAACAAACAACAATCCATAAAATATGTAAAGTAACTGCAAGTTTAGGTCCAGTTGGCTATTTACCCGCCAGTGGAACATGGGGATCATTGGTGGCCCTACCTTTTGTGTGGTTTTTAACGGGATCATATGGTATCTGGATATTAACCTGTTTTTCCTTTTTAGTTGGCATCTTAACGATTCGTCCCCTGATTGAAGGAAAAGACGAAAAAGATCCCGGCTTTGTCATTATTGATGAATTCATGGGGCAATTATTGGTCTTTTGTTTGATTCCAAAAGAAGCTTTAAGTCCTATCACTTTGGTCTTTGGCTTTTTATTTTTCAGGCTTTTTGATATTTTGAAACCATGGCCAGCCAGTTTTTATGACCAAAAAGTTCACACAGGCTTTGGTGTCATGATGGATGATTTTATTGCCGGTATTTATGCAATGATTTTACTTGCAATTATGATCATGATAAGCTATAACATTTAAGTTAAACAAGAAAGGAAACAAAAAATGGATATCAATCACTTTAAACATGTTGTGGAATTATATGCAGCAGCTAAAGGCTATGAACTCACCCCATTTGCAGACAAGATTATGAATCGTTGCTTGAATGCATGTAATGGGTGTTGCCCCTGCGATATGTCCAGAGGTTTTTGCCCTTGCGGTGAACATCAAAAGGAAATTGAAGAAATGGGACATTGCCACTGCAATTTGTTCAAGAAAAAAGAAGCTTAGAGCACTTTTATTTAAAAATATCTTCCAATTCTATAAAGGAGGATATTTTTTTTGTGGCCTTTGTGGGCCGATCAGAGGAATCGAGCAAATAATTACGCCCCACCCCTGCCGTTAAAGCCGCCTGAATATCACGTTCTTTATCGCCCACAGAAATGCTGACCTTCATATCTATATCATATTTTTCTTTGGCCTTCAAAAACAAGCCGGCATTGGGTTTGCGGTTGGGACCAGCAAGTTCCGGACAATGAAAAACTTCCGTAATATGAACGCCTTGTTTTTCAAATTCTTGACACATATAAGTATTTAATTTTTGATAATCAGATTCGGTAAAATAGCCACGAGCTATCCCCGATTGATTCGTTATCACAATGATTTTAAAGCCTTTACTTTGAGCCAAACGACAAAAATCAACAACCCCATCTATAAAGTGAAAATCATCTATTTTATAGACATAACCCGTATCCACATTGATTGTACCATCACGATCCAAAAACAGGGCTTTATTCATGAAAAAGGCTTTCTTCAATAAGACCACACAGCATGTGTCCCAAGGCCAAATGCATTTCTTGGATATTGTTGGTTTTGTTTGAAGGTACACATAAGGCAATATCCGCCATCTGTCCCATTTTTCCACCAGATTCCCCCACAAAAGCAACTGTCGTGATTTGCATTTGTTTTGCCAGTTCAAAGGCTTTGATAACATTGGAGCTGTTCCCACTGGTGGAAAGCCCTATTAAAATATCCCCAGCCCGGCCTAAGCCTTGGACTTGACGCACAAAAATTTCATCAAAGCCGTAATCATTACCAACAGCTGTCAAAATAGAGGTATCTGTTGTGAGGGCAATACCGGCCATCGCTGGGCGATTCTTTTTATAACGCCCCACCAATTCGGCCGCCAAATGTTGCGATTGGGAAGCCGAGCCCCCATTCCCACAAAACATGACTTTATGCCCCATCTTTAACGCATTTATGCATACTTCCACCGTTTTTTGTAATTGAGGTGCTAAATCCTTTAACTTCGTAAAATTATCAGAAATCGTTTGGCATTCTTGTATGACAAAATCTTGCATATTTATCCTTTCATGCGTTCAATTTGAGAAGTTGTTGATTGGCCGTCAATTCGTTTTAAAACAACGGCTTCACCACCATTTTTGATGAGCCATTGTGCTTCGGGCCACATATCCAATGTATATCCTTCCTTAGCAATAATATCGGGGCGAATTTCTTGAATCAGAGGAAGTGCCGTGTCTTCATCAAAGATAATGACATAATCCACAATTTCCAGCGCAGCCAAGATATTTGCTCGCGTTTCTTGATTTTGAATGGGGCGATTGGGCCCCTTATAACGCTTTACAGAGGCATCTGAATTAACGCCCACCACCAAAACGTCACAGTGTTCTTTTGCTTGTTTTAAAGAAGACAAATGTCCCAGATGGAGAAGATCAAAGCACCCATTTGTAAAACCGATTTTTTTACCCTTTGCCTTTAAATCAGCCAAAAGTGTTTTGGCTTGCGTTTTGGTAATAATTTTAGAGGGCTGTTCCAAGGTTTCATTCAGGCGATCAGTCAATTCTTGAATAGAGGCGGTCGCTGTTCCCAATTTTCCCACCACAATTCCTGAGGCCAAATTGGCAAGTTTCATGGCATCTTTCACTGGAGCCCCTGCCCCAATGGCTGCCCCCAAGACCGCCAAAGAAGTATCCCCTGCCCCAGAGACGTCATACACTTCGCGCGCTTTTGTGGGGATTTGGATAATTGACTTGGGCTCCTTTGCGTCAATATAAACCATTCCATGCTCCGATAAAGTCAAGACGATTCCCCCAATTTGAAACTTTTTAAACAAGGCAGAAGCATTCGTTTTCACCTTTTCCAAAAAATCTTTATCCTTGGGATTTAAGTTTTCCCCGACAACAGCCGAAAATTCCTTTAGGTTTGGCTTCACCAATGTTGCCCCATAATAACGGTTATAATTGGTTGTCTTAGGGTCCACCAAAACAGGCTTATGAAATTCATGACACACCTGAATAATTTGAGGGGTCAATTCATCACTTAAAATCCCTTTATCGTAATCAGAAAGAAGAACAATATCCATTGAAGGAATTACCTGACGCAATAATTTCAAAAGCCGAGGAATCAGCGTTTGTGGGATGCTGACTTTTTCTTCAAAATCGGCCCTGAGGAGGTGATTATGCCCTGCGATAAAACGCGTTTTACAAATTGTGGGAACATTTTTAAGTTTCAATAATTTTGAATGACACATCGTTTCGGAAAGCAATTCTGAAACCTTTTTACCTGATTCATCATCTCCTATTCCCCCCAAAAAAGTCACATGGCAATTAAGAGCCCTGAGGTTGGAAATGACATTCCCTACCCCACCCAGCATTTGTTTTTCATGTGAAAAATGAAAAATGGGAACAGGGGCTTCCGGAGAAATGCGTGAAACCGAGCCATACATAAAATGATCCAGCATGATATCACCAATGCACAGGATTTTAGTCTTTGAAAACTTTTGAATAAAAGAAAATAGTGTCATAATGTCAGGCCTTTCTGTTTTTTAAAAAGGTACCACAATTCATAAAATATGTCAAAAAAAACTTGATTTTTGATTCATATTTTATGATAATACCCCTATGAAAGAAAAGATTTTGGTTATTAAATTAGGGGCTTTGGGTGATTTTATTTTTGCGAGCGGTGTCATGCAAGGAATCCGTGAAGCGTTCCCTGAAGCTGAAATTACACTGCTCACGGGTCCTGCTTATGTGGGATTGGCAAAAATGAGCGGATATTTTGATGCAATAGAAACAGATGCCAGAACAAAAAATCCAAAAGATTGGTGGCACGTTTGCAAAAAGATTTTAGCGGACAATAAATGGGATTACATTCTTGATTTACAAATTTCCAAAAGAACAAAGAAAAAATATTATACTTTAGCGCGTTTAGCAACAAAATATTCCATGAAATGGGGACTATGGGATAATGGTGGTTTTAAGGTAAAGGAATCCCCCGAAAAAATGCCTTTTACATGGGGAAAAACAAGGGAATCCTTTTTAAATGTCAAATTTAAACCTGCCTCACTTTCCTTTTGCTATGATAAAAGTGAATGCGTTAAAAAATTACCTGAAAAATATGTCCTATTGATTCCTGGATGTTCTGCGGCCAATAGCTATAAAAGATGGCCTGCCGAATTTTATGGACAGGTGGCAAAAGCTTTAGCCGACAGAGGAATTCCATCAGTTGTCATGGGTACAAATGCCGAAAAAAAGGAAATTGATACTGTTTGTTCTGCCACAAGCATGGCCATCAATTTTTGTAACCAAAACAAAATTGTGGATATTCCTGATATTGCCCATCATGCGTTAGCGGTTATTGGAAATGATACAGGTCCCATGCATATGGCAGAATTGACAGATGTTCCCGCTATCGCTTTATTTTGCGAAAGGACAAGTAAGGCCTGTCAAAAAAGACCCAATGTCACAAATTTTGTGGGCCAAAAAATTGAAGACATTTCCCCAGAAGAAGTTATTCAAAAATTATTTTCTGTGCTGTAAAAGTTTAATGCCAATTTCCAAGGTTTTTTGGCGAAGAGATTCGTCCTGTATAGCGTTCACTTTTTCCAAAAGAGGCATTAATTCTTCCTCGGAAAGGGGCCATTCGGGCTCAGATTCTTCGGAGCGGGGCAAACGCACGCCCCCCTGCTCTATTTTTAAATTAGAAACAGCAGGATATCCAAAATAGGTATTCACCCTTTCCATAATCCGCCCCTTTTGATGTTCAAGGAGCATGGCAAACGCCCCCCCCGCCGTACGCACATGAAGCGTACCATTCATACGATCTTTGGCAGGAAAGGTAAGGCGGACAGGTTTTACCCCCAGTGCCAATTCCAGCCCCATAATATCGGACCAATGCGTGATAAGTTCCACCTGAGTAAAGCCATGTTGGCCAAGGAGTGGGCGCGCCAGCTTTTGAACCTCACGTGTCAAAGAATCCAATCCTTCATAGGTGCGGGAACGCGGGCTTTGAGGAAATTCACATTTTTCGGTCATCTTTATATTTTTCCTGAAAGGCAGCCACAAAATCGGCCATTTTGTCCTGTTCTATCGCCTCACGAATCTGAGCCATCAAATTTTGGTAAAAGCGCAAGTTATGTTCGGTCATCAGCATAGCGCCCAAAATTTC
>DFKU01000047.1:0-8441 GCA_002373615.1 Alphaproteobacteria bacterium UBA3637
GATCCCCCGTCAAGCGAGGGATGACTTTTTAATTATATTTTCCAAAAAGTGGATGAGGTCTTCGGTGATTTTTTGTTCCAATGGCGAATGGGTGGGGTGAGATTTAAGGGTGTTGAGGCGGGATTGGATTTCATTGGGTTTGACATCTTTTTCGGCTATGCCCCACGCGCAAAGAGCACAGATATCACGGCGTACCTCCACCAAGCCAGAGGACACAAAATAGGTGGTATCCACACCCGCAGTTGTTGTGATAACCTTGCCAATTTTTAGGGCAGCCAATAAGGGGGCATGTCGAGGTAAAATCAAAGTGGGACCTGAGACAAGTGGCAGAAGGACTTTATCCACCTCGGCTTCCACCACGGGGGCAAGGGGCGAAATGATTTTGAACTTAATTTTGCCCTTGGTTGGACCCGCTTCCGCCATTTAATTCCTCCATCTTTTGTTTCACATCCTCCAATGTCCCCGTCATATAAAAGGCCTGTTCCGGCCAATCATCACAGGTGCCATTACAAATTTCGGCACAGCCTTTAATGGTTTCTGTGAGGGGTACAATGACGCCTTGTTTACCCGTAAAGGTTTCGCCCACCTTGAAAGGTTGGGTCAAAAAGCGTTGCAGGCGACGCGCACGCGCCACCGTCTTTTTGTCCGTTTCAGAAAGTTCATCCACCCCCAAAATCGCAATAATATCCTGCAGGGACTTATAGCCTTGCAACAGGCGAATGACCTCAATGGCGGTATCATAATGCTTTTTGCCAAGCGTTGTTTCATTCAACAGGCGCGAAGATGATTCCAAAGGATCCACCGCGGGATAAAGGCCTTGCTCCGCCAAATGACGCGACAAAACGGTGGTAGCATCCAGGTGTGAAAAGGTGGTGGCCGGGGCAGGATCGGTCAAGTCATCCGCCGGCACATAGACCGCCTGAATAGAAGTGATAGAGCCTTTATCGGTGGAGGCAATGCGTTCCTGAAGCGCACCTAAATCGGTGGCAAGAGTGGGCTGATACCCCACCGCGGACGGCATACGCCCCAGCATGGAAGAGACTTCGGATCCTGCCTGCGTAAAACGGAAAATGTTATCAATGAACAGCAGGACATCTTTATTCATATTATCGCGAAAATATTCGGCGACGGTAAGGCCAGAAAGTGCCACACGCGCACGCGCCCCTGGGGCTTCGTTCATTTGACCAAATACAAGCGTTGCCTTGGAATTTTTGCCCTTTAAATCAATGACGCCAGAGGAAATCATCTCACGGTAGAGGTCGTTCCCTTCACGAGAACGTTCACCCACGCCTGTAAAAACTGAATAGCCCCCGTGCATTTTGGCGATATTATGAATCAGCTCCATAATAATCAGGGTCTTGCCGACCCCTGCCCCACCAAAGAGACCGATTTTACCGCCTTTGGGATAAGGGCATAACAAATCAATGACTTTAATCCCTGTTTCCAAAATTTCCAAGTGCGCGGAATGTTCCATAAAAGTGGGGGCTGGCGCGTGGATAGAGCGTGTTTCTTTCGCCGGGATAGCACCCAAGTCATCCAGGGGCTTTCCCACCACATTCATCATACGCCCCAAAGTTTCCACGCCCACAGGCATTTGAATGGGGGCATGGGTATTGATAACCCCTTGACCACGGGCAAGGCCATCAGTATCGGAAAGTGCTAAGCATCGCACGCGCGTGGCAGAAAGAAGGCCTTCCACCTCCAGCACTAAATCTGTCCCTTCCACCAAAAGTGCATCCAGTTGATTGGGGTAATCCGATTGAAGGAATTCCACATCCACCACCGAACCATGTACCGCAATTATTTTTCCAGTTGCTTTCATTTATCCCCCCATCAAACCTGACATCAGTTGAATCGTTTCTGTTGTTATTCTATCTTGGCGCAAATGGCGATATTCCCGCGCCAAATCTGACAACATTTCATCGGCATTATGTGTGGCGTTATCCATCGCCATCAGGCGAGAGGCTTCATCACACACCGCGCTTTCCAATAAAATGGTGTGGATATAGGCCGTTAAATAAATCGGCAAAACCTGTTCCAGTAAAGTGTTATCACCGGGTTCGTAATCGTAGGCCTCAGGGCGGCGCGTGGTGGCGTGTAAAATTTCCAAGTTCAATTGTCCCCACGGACCCGATAAATTTTCGTGTCCCAGCGCCTTATAAAGACCTGCTTTTTTAAGCGCCAAATGCGATTGTCCCAAAGCATCCTTACGCTGATATACTTCCTCGGGGCGAATCAAAAAATTCCACGGATTTTCGTTTTCATATTCTTGATTCGGAATCAATTGGCGAATGGTGGGATGTTGAACGGCCATGTTTTCAAAATGATTATAAACCGTGAGGCATGTATCCAAGCGCCCTTCATGAAAAGCGCCTATTAAATCTGTTGCCAAGCGAGCAGCGGAAAGATAACCTTGTTCACGTTCCAAAGACTTGCGAGGGATTAGGTGCAATTTTAAGCCTGGAAAAGTGCGCTTTAAAAAATTTTCCCCTTTTGTACCAAAGCTGACAATTTGTACTTCTTTTTGTTGGGCAAGAAGATAATGGACAAGCTCTTCTGTCTTTTGCAAAACAGAAGCCACATTACCACCCCCAAGGCCTGTGTCCGTTGTGATACCAACCACAACATATTTTTTATCACGCCCGTTCCCCGTCAAAAGTGTGGGAAGAAGATGTGTGTTTTCCTGTGTTTGTTGGCGGGTGGAGACTGAGCGAATCAGGCGCCGAACCATGCGGTCCATTTCGGTAAGGTAGGGGGTCGCCCCCAAAAGCAGAGCATGTTTCTTTTTAAGTTTGGCAAAAGCCACCACCTTCATTGTGGCCGTCATTTGACGCGTTCCTTGGATAGATGTGATGCGCTTTCTGACCTCTTTTAAGGAGTGCATGGCTTATCCCCCAAAAAGGCAAGTTTCTTTTCTTGGATATACTTTTCAAGTTTTACCATTTCTGCATCCGATAAATCCCCAAATTCAGTAAGGCGTCTTCCCCATTCGGGGTGATCTTTATGTAGGCTTTGGCGCAAAGAAAAAATAAAAAAAGAAATTTTATCCACTGGGATATCATCCAAATAGCCTTTAAGACCGGCAAAAAGAGGAATGGCTTCCTCCATCAAAGAAAGGGGAGAATTGTTCTTTTGTTTCAATAGTTCGGTGAGGCGCGCCCCGCGATCCAACAGATGGCGTGTGGATGCATCCAAATCAGAGGCAAGTTGCGAAAATGAAAGAACTTCCCGGTATTGCGCAAGTTCCAATTTTAACGAGCCAGAGACACGCTTCATAAAGGGGCTTTGAGCACTTGAGCCCACACGGCTGACCGATAATCCCACATTGATGGCAGGCTTCACGTTTTGATTAAATAAATCATTATCCAAGTAAATTTGACCATCCGTAATGGAAATCACATTGGTGGGGATATAGGCAGATAAGTCGCCTTCTTGCGTTTCAATAACAGGGATAGCTGTCAGTGAGCCACCACCATAAGTGTCGTCCAGTTGAGCAGCGCGCTCCAAAAGACGTGAATGCAGGTAAAACACATCCCCAGGGTAAGCCTCACGTCCTGCGGGGCGTTTTAAAAGAAGCGACATTTCACGATACGCCACTGCGTGTTTAGAAAGGTCATCATAAAAAACAATGGCGTGCATCCCGTTATCGCGAAAATATTCGGCCATAGTGGAACCTGCGTAAGGCGCCAGATATTGCAAACACGCGCTATCTGATGCTGAGGCCGAAATAATACATGTATAATCCAGCGCATCAAATTTTTTGAGTTCCTGCATAAAATGACGCACCGAAGATTGCTTTTGCCCAATAGCGACATAAATACAAAAGAGCTTTTCCGAAAGGTGCTTTACCTTTTTATTGTGTTCCCTTTGCGCCAAAATCGTATCCAAAATAAGCGAAGTTTTTCCTGTTTGACGATCCCCGATAATCAACTCCCGCTGTCCGCGTCCGATTGGAATCATAGCATCGATTCCTGTTATTCCTGTATGAACCGGACGATTGACAGGACTGCGCGTAATGATGTTAGGGGCGGATTGCATTAAAGGCTTTTCATTGCCGACAATGGGGGCTTTATCATCCAAGGGCGTTCCCAAAGGATCCATGACACGCCCCAAAACAGAAAGCCCCGTGGGGATTTTAAGAACTTCATTCGTGCGATAAACCGCTTCGCCTTCTTTAACCCCTTCCCCATCATCAATTAAACACACATCCACAGAATCCTCATTTAGGTTCAAGGCCATTCCTGTGGCGCCAGAGTCAAAGCGAATTTTTTCACCCGATTGCACAGAAGGAAGCCCCACAATGTGCGCCACAGAATCTTGGACAGATGCCACATGTCCCACTTCGGTTAAAACAGCTTTTTCCCGCCAATTTAAAAGGGATTTTAAAAGATGTGTCGGGATATCCTTTATATTTATTTCGTTAAGGTTTTCAGATTCTGATTGACGGCGAATTGCATGCCATTTCCCAGTAACAGAATCATCCAGAATCTGGTCCCCAAAATGAACTTTTATTCCCCCGATTAAATCAGGATTGAGTTTAAAATAACAGGAAACTTTTTGAGGGGCATAATGCGCCTTTATTTTATTCGCCAGCAATGTCTGTTGAGTTTCAGACAAGGGCAAGACACTTTCAATAATTGCTTGAATTTTTTCCATTTTTCCTACTTATAAGGCTGAGTGATAAGATCACCTGAGGTTTCATCACGCTGATTTGGTTCAGCCACATACAGATTGCGGTGAGAAGGTTTTTGAAGGCGATAAGAAAGTTCAGTTGACCGGCCAGAAGATTCTATCCCCCACAAAGAATCCCAAGAATTTTGAATCCAGATGAGTGTATTTTGAACGGATTTTTCTGGTGTTATACCAAAAATGCTCCACAAAAGCAAAATAAGCACAACAAAAATCAAAAAAATATCAATAAAGATATTCAAAATCAAAAGTAAAATCTTTCCCAATTTTTCCATTTTATTTTCCCCCGATTTTATGTATAATAAACTATACAATTTTTTAAATAAGGTCAAGTAAAATGACAAAAGAAAGTTTGGAAATTGAAATAAAAAAAGTAAAAGGCGCCCGGTCAATGCGCTTAAAAATTGGAAAAAAGGGCACCCCTGTGTTAACCTTGCCCTTTTGGATTCCGAAAAAAATGGGCCTGATTTGGGCCGATAAGCAAAAAGAATGGATTCAAAAAAATACCTTTACCCCAAATTATTTTCATGCGGGGAAAAAGATTTTGTTTTTAGGGCAAGAAATTACCATTCAACATACAGATGAACGTATTCATACACACATTGAAAATGGTATTTTACGGGTGGCAGGTGAGGAAGATTTTTTACCCAGACGCGTGGCCGATTTTATCAAAAAAGAATTTTTAAGCTATATGCGCCCGATAGTAGCCCAAAAAGAAAAAACACTTGGTGTAAAACATTCACGCTTGACCTTAAGGGATACCTCCAGCAGGTGGGGCAGTTGTTCATCAACCGGCACTTTAAGTTTTTGTTGGCGCTTGGCCATGACCCCAGAGTTTGTTATTGATTATTTGGCGGCCCATGAAGTGGCTCATTTAAAGCACATGGATCACAGCAAGCAATTTTGGAAAACGGTGGCAACTTTAACGCCCCACACCGAGCAAGCCAAAAAATGGCTAAAAGAAAATGGAAAAAATATCCCTGTTTTAAAATAATGCTTTACTTTTTTATTTTTATAAGGTAGGATGAAAAAAAGGGGCATCATGACAGTAAAAGATCAATTAAAACAAATTTATACCAAATTTTATGACCAGCGGGACGTGTTGGGGGAAGCACCCGGTTTGAGCCAAGATCCCAAAGCCAATGATTTTGATGATAAAAAGGCTGATGCAGAATTGGCCAAGTTGATTTCCTATTTGATGGGGGTTCCCGATATTCAACAGGAAACTTTTGAACGCGCTGTTCAAATTATTCAAGAACACTATGATGCTCAGCCTGAATGGAAAGAATTATTGGTGGAATATTTTGAATACACTACGCAAAAAGAACAAGAAGAATTGCAGGCGCAGGAAGACGCTTTGATTAAAGAAATCGAAGAATTTACAAAGAAATTATTGGAGGACAATTAAGGATGCTTAAATCAAAACAAAATCAGCAAGGGCGTACCATTTTGGAAACATTGGCTGCAATGGCTATTATGATTTTATTGGCGATTTTAAGCATCAGTTGGTTTAGGGGGACCATTGTCAGACAAGGGGCCGATCGGGATTATGAAGATATTCAATTATTTGTTTCTGCCGTTCGCAATCGGGGAACAACACGTACTGATAGTGGGATGGCAGATGCCTTTTTGTCATATAAAAAAACGCGGTCGGGAAAAAATTTAGTCAAAATTGATGATTGTCCGGAAAATACAAAGGGCATGACCATTCAAGTGGATGACATTGATGACAAGACGTGTGAAAGGTTAATGCAAAAGAAATGGGATGGGCCATTTAAATCCCTTTTATTTTTACGGGCGGAAAGTGGTCAAAATGTGTGTTCATGGAATGGGACAGACGGGGCAGGATTATATCGATTAAACACACCAGAGGATTGTACAAAGGCTGGGGCACCCGAAAAGGGGGCCTTTGCTGTGGTGTTCAATGATAAAAGGGATAATGTTGTTCCTTGTTCAGAAGATACCGAATGTGGGGAATGTGAATATTGTAGTAGCAGAGGCATTTGCGAAAGCGCCTGTACAGAAGAACAAAGTTGCGCCAGAGAATTTGAAACGCCGGGTACCCCAAAGGAATGCTATCCCACCGATCATATTGTGGACGGGGTGTATTGCGCCAACCCCGATGGCGAGGGGAATTGTTGCGATAGCAAGGGGGAAAATTGTTGCCCACCTGATAAACCCATTATGGGAAAGAATGGCACCTGCTATGGCTGCGATGAAAATGTCATCATTGAAGTTGACGAAAGAAAAGAAAAATGTACCAGATGTTCGAATAGATCTCATAAGAGCGCAAGATATTCCTATATCGGCTGGTGTGTACCAGATGAATGTCCAGAGGGCTTCCCTTTGATGAATTATCAAGGACAATGCTTTCCCTGTGATACGGCCACTTATATGAAAGATGTCGTCAATGGTCGTGGAGATACATCTGCCTGTTCACAATGTTCAGGAAATGCCGTTTTTGATGACAGGATTTGTTTAATATGCCCCAATAATATGGTGGTTCAAGATGGACAATGTGTTTGCGGTGAAGGGTATATGGCGGGATATCCCAATAATAATTACAACTCAAAATCCCCAACTTGCCATTCTTGTAGTTCTGATAATTTAACTGCAATTGCCTATATGAGAAACAATACTCAAAATCCATGTTCGGCCTGCCCAGACAGAGCTGTTGTTGACCCAAAAATAAATTATTATAACTATTGCGCCTTGGAAACTTGTCCATCGGGATATATGCATGACAGGTATGGACATTGTAAAAGTTGCACGCAAAGTGCAAATATAGAATTTAAGCCATCCAGTTTAGAAAATTCATGTTCTGAATGTGGGGGTATGCGCTATACTGATGGGAATTATTGTAAAAAATGCCCTGTGGATACATCTGGGCTGACAGAAGAACAACAGGCAGAATGTACAAACGATTGTTTGGTGTACAACGCCACAACAAAAATCTGGGAAAACAAATGCACCAAAGTGGAATATCTGGAATCCACGGGAACACAATATATTGATACTGGGATTATTCCAACAAAAAATCTATCTTTTGATGCAACTTTTGAAAATCCAAATAGTCCTTGTAGTAACGCAAGTGGATGTGGTAATGTATTTGGAACAAGAAAAGGTTCTGGTAATAACGAGTACCAACTTACGTTATATGGCGGAAGTATAGGTGTTGGAACCAGAACTTCTGGACTAAAATTTTATGCCAATGTGATGAATCACATATCCTTTGATGGGAATGAAACGGTTGATATAAATGGAACTAAAAAGACTATTGAAGTATCTGATATTAATGATGTAGGAACAATTGTTTTATTTGCCATAAGAAATTTATCATCTGTTATTCAATATCAGAAAGGAAAAATATATAGCGTCAAATTTGGAAATGTTCGGGATTTCATTCCTGTTTTGGATCCCAATGGGGTGCCCGCAATGTATGATCAAGTGGAAAAGAAATTGTACTATAACGCTGGCACAGGAACATTTTCCTATGGGCCCGTGGTGAATTAGAGGGATTGCTTGAGATTGCTTCGTCGTTTTACTCCTCGCAATGACGAGTGGGAGATTGCTTCGTCGTTTTACTCCTCGCAATGACGAGGGGGAGATTGCTTCGTCGTTTTACTCCTCGCAATGACGAGAAAGGGGAGATTGCTTCGTCGTTTTACTCCTCGCAATGACGGAAAAGGAGGGATTGCTTCGTCGTTTTACTCCTCGCAATGACGAGGGGGAGATTGCTTCGTCGTTTTACT
>DFKU01000047.1:8538-10904 GCA_002373615.1 Alphaproteobacteria bacterium UBA3637
CGTCGTTTTACTCCTCGCAATGACGGAAAAGGGAAGTTCGCAATGACGGAAAAGGGAAGTTCGCAATGACGGAAAAGATTGACAGTTAGTGCAAAAATCTCTATTCTACTCCTTATGAAAAAAGGTTATATCTACATCCTTACAAACAAGAAAAATGGTACTCTGTATGTGGGAGTAACTTCCAATTTGTCTAAACGTATTTGGGAACATAAAAATAAATTCGTAGAGGGATTTACAAATAAATACCACCTAAATAAACTCGTCTATTATGAAGTTTTTGACGATATCGAAAATGCCATTAAACGAGAAAAGCAATTAAAAGCTGGAAATAGAAAAAGAAAATTAGACCTGATTAATTCTTTTAATCCCCAATGGGACGATTTGTATAATAATATTTGTTTATAATTTGTCATTGCGAGGAGCCAGAGGCGACGTGGCAATCCACAGGGAATATTGTTTGAGATTGCTTCGCTGCGCTCGCAATGACGAGGGGGAGATTGCTTCGCTGCGCTCGCAATGACGGAAAAAGGAAGGTTCGCAATGACAAGTGGATTATTTGCTTTTTAGGTAGCCGATGACGGCGGTGACAGAGGCCGGGGTAATCCCACGCATACGGGTCATCGCGCCAATGGTGGCGGGGCGCGTTTGTTGCAGGCGTTCCACAATTTCATTGGAAAGACCGCCCACTTTGTGGTAATCAAAATCTTCGGGAATCTGCAGGGCTTCCTCTTTCTTAAAGGCAGCAATATCTTGGGCTTGACGGGCAAGGTAGCCTTGATAAATGCCCTCAATTTCCAGCTGTTCGGCGATGTCAGGGGGGATTGTGGCGAGCTCAGGGAACACGCGCACAACATCTGCCCACTTCACATTGGGATAAGCCAGTAGGTCTAAGGGCTGGCGATTATGGCCGTCCACATTAACCTGAAAGCCCAGTGCCTTTAATTGCTTGGGGGTTTTGTGAAGTGTTTTAACAAAGGCACGCGCCCGTTCCAGCGCACGTTTTTTGGCGCGGAAAATTTTGGCGCGCTCTGCCCCGACACAACCCACCTTTATCCCTAATTCCGTCAAGCGTAAATCGGCATTATCCGCGCGCATGGTGAGGCGATACTCGGCACGCGAGGTAAACAGGCGGTATGGCTCATCCACGCCCAAAGTCGTAATATCGTCAATCATCACGCCCAGATAGCTGTCCGCACGATCCATAATGAGTTTTTTGCGCTTGCCGAGGGCTTTAAGGCCGGCATTCACACCCGCGAGGAGTCCCTGCCCCGCGGCCTCCTCATATCCCGTTGTCCCGTTGATTTGGCCTGCCAAAAAGAGGTTTGGGACTTTCTTGGTTTCAAGGGTGAGTTTCACTTCGCGCGGATCCACATAGTCATATTCTATCGCGTAGGCGTAGCGCAAGATTTTGACTTGCTCCAGCCCTGGGATAGAGTGGATAAAGGCGTCCTGAACATCTTTAGGGACGCTGGTAGAAATACCGTTGGGGTAGATGCTGTTGCCATCGCGGGTTTCAGGTTCCAAGAAAATATGGTGACTATCGCGCCCAGCAAAGCGCACGAGCTTGGTTTCAATACTGGGGCAATAGCGAGGGCCCACCGATTGAATTTGTCCGTCAAAGAGGGGCGCCCTATCCAGATTATCCAAAATGATTTTATGGGTCTCCGGGGTCGTGTGCGTAATCCAGCACGGGATTTGGTCTGGCGTAAAGTCGTGCGTCATAAAGGAAAAAGGCTTAGGCGGAGTATCGCCATCTTGACGCGTACACTTTGACCAATCAATCGTGTTTTTATCCAGGCGTGCAGGCGTGCCGGTTTTCAGGCGCCCCATAGTGAGGCCGAGTTTCTTAAGAGCTGGCGTGATGCCATAGCAGGCAGGCTCACCAAAACGACCGCCTTTGGTTTGTTCCGTTCCAATGTGCATGACACCATTCAAGAAAGTACCTGTGGTCAAGACAATGCATTTTGCGTGAATAGGCTGACCGTTTACTAAGACGCCGGCGATTTTGTTGTTTTGGAAGACGAGGTCTTCGGCAGAACCCTCTTTCAGGGTAAGGTTGGGGTAATTTTTAAGTTCCGCCTGCATGTATTTCATGTATAGGGTTTTATCGGCTTGGGCACGGGGACCTTGAACAGCAGGGCCTTTACTGGCGTTCAGCATACGGAATTGAAGACCTGCTTTATCAATAATCCGCCCCATCACGCCATCCAGCGCGTCAATTTCACGCACGAGGGTGCCTTTACCAAGCCCCCCTATTGCAGGATTACAAGACATATCACCGATGGTTTTGATGTGATGGGTGACAAGAAGCGTTTTAGCGCCCACACGCGCAGCGGCCGTCGCTGCCTCGCACCCCGCATGTCCCC
>DFKU01000021.1 GCA_002373615.1 Alphaproteobacteria bacterium UBA3637
GAGTATAGATTTCAATTCCGACATCAATTCATCCTGCGTTTTCCACTTGGATTCATTGTGTCTCATTGCGCCCCAGATTAAATTGTCCACCGGACAATTTCCTTTCTTGGGAGCGTGGGTCGCGCTTTGCTTGCCCAAGGATGACAAAAATGTGGTGAAACGACCATGCTCTGTCATTCCTCGCTTGACGGGGAGCCACAGGCGACGCCAACAGGCGGTCCCGTAAGGGACGAGCGTAGTGAGCAATCCCACCAGATCCCCGCTTTCGCAGGGATGACAGGGTGAATTAGGGTGGCCGGATTCAAAATAACTTATTGAATTATAACGATTTTCTTCATTGGGGGGGGGGGTATTGCCAAGCCTAAACATGAAAAAACTCCTTCTTTAAAAAGGAGGCTACACCAAAAAAATTTTCTTGTCAAGAAAATTTACTTGACTGGCCGTTTTTTTCATGGCATCCTGAAGAAAAAGGAGGTTCGTATGAGTACATTTTTCTTAATTTTATTTTGTTTTATTTTCTTTTTCGTGATTTTGCCTGGCTTTTGCATCATCATGCAATTTGAAAAAGGGGTGGTTTTTACCCTGGGGCGCTATACCAAGACAATCGGGCCGGGGCTCAGGTGGACAATCCCCTTGATCCAAACGGTTCAAAAGATTGACATGCGCATTGAAACGGTGGATATTCCGAAACAAGAAGTGATTACCAAAGATAACATTCCTGTCAATATCAATGCGGTGGTGTATTTCCATGTGAAGGCCCCCGAAGATGCGGTCATTGAAATTTCTGATTACGTCTTTGCGGTGATTCAACTCACACAATCTGCCGTTAAAGATATTGTGGGGAATAATGATTTGGATACCATTTTGTCTGAGCGCAAGCGCTTGGGCGAAGAAATCAAATCCATCGTGGATGAGGCAACCGATAAATGGGGAATTGATATTGATTCCATCAACATTCAAGAAATTGAATTGCCTGAGGACATGAAACGCGCCATGGCTAAACAAGCAGAAGCCGAACGCAACCGTCGGGCAATGGTGATTGCTGCCACAGGGGAAGTGGAATCTTCCAAACGGATGCTAGAGGCAGCCAAAACTTTGGAAAAAAGCCCAGTCACTTTGCAACTGAAAACCCTTCAAACCATTAAGGATATTTCTACATCCTCTTCTCAAAAGGTGGTCTTATTCCCGATTGAGTTGGTGGATTTACTCAAGAAAAAATAACTCTCGCTTTTTTTCTTAAAATCCGTTATAATACGCGTATGACAGAATTAAATCATATTCGTAACTTTGCAATTATTGCGCACATTGACCACGGCAAGTCCACCTTGGCGGATCGTTTGATTCAAATGTGCGGGGCAGTGTCCGACCGTGAAATGAAAGCCCAAATACTGGACAATATGGACATTGAACGCGAACGTGGGATTACCATTAAAGCCCAAACCGTGCGCCTGAAATACAAAGATTATATTTTGAACTTAATTGATACGCCGGGGCATGTGGACTTTGGATATGAGGTCAGCCGTTCCTTAAATGCTTGTGAGGGCTCGTTATTGGTCGTGGATTCAACGCAAGGGGTGGAAGCGCAAACTTTGGCGAATGTCTATAAAGCGCTGGATGCCAACCACGAAATTGTGCCTGTTATCAACAAGGTGGATTTACCGGCCGCCGAACCTGATCGTGTTAAAAAGCAAATTGAAGAAGTGATCGGGCTGGATACGACCGATTGTCCTTTGATTTCAGCTAAAACAGGGTTGGGGGTGGAAGATGTCTTGGATGTCATTGTGAACCGCTTGCCGGCACCTGAGGGCGATCCCAACGCTCCTTTAAAAGCTATGTTGGTGGATTCGTGGTATGACCCCTATCAGGGGATTGTTGTTTTGGTGCGTGTGGTGGACGGAACTTTAAAAAAGAATCAGGCGATTCAGTTTATGGCGACAAACGCAACTTATCGGGTGGAACGCGTGGGCTATTTTACCCCCAAAATGCAAGATACAAACGAAATCCAAACGGGCGAACTTGGTTTTATGATTTGTGGGGTTAAAACCATTGGTGAAACCAAGGTGGGGGATACGATTACCGATGAAAAAACACCCTGCGCTGAGGCTCTTCCCGGTTTTAAGCCCAGCCAAAGTGTGGTGTTTTGTTCCATGTTCCCTGTGGATATGGGGGATTATGAAGCCTTAAAAGAAGCGATTGAAAAGTTGCAACTGAACGACGCCAGTTTCCAATTTGCACCTGATAAATCTATGGCGCTGGGGCAGGGATTCCGTTGCGGATTCTTGGGATTACTCCATATGGAAATTATCCAAGAACGCCTGTCTCGTGAATTTGATTTGGATTTGATTACAACTGCGCCATCGGTGGCCTATAAGGTCTATAAAACAAATGGCGAACTGATTACCATGCATAATCCTGCTGATATGCCGGATGCAACGACAATTGCCAAGATTGAAGAACCATGGGTGAAAGCAACCATTTTAACGCCGGATGAATCCTTGGGCAGTATTTTACAACTGTGCACAGAGCGTCGTGGCGAGCAGGTGGATTTAACCTATGTCGGCAATCGTGCTATGGCGGTGTATCGTTTGCCCTTAAATGAGATTGTCTTTGATTTTTATGATCGCCTGAAGTCCATTTCGCGGGGCTATGCCAGCTTTGATTACGAAGTGGACGGATACGCGGAATCTGATCTTGTTCGCGTCAATATCTTGGTGCACGGGGAACCTGTGGATGCGCTGGCCTTTTTGGTGCACCGCTCTCAAGCTGAACGGCGTGGGCGTCAAATTTGTGCGCGTTTGAAAGACCTGATTCCGCGCCATCAATTCAAAATTCCAATTCAAGCCAGTATCGGGGGGAAGATTATAGCCCGTGAGGATATTTCGGCTTACCGCAAAGATGTGACCGCTAAATGCTATGGGGGTGATATTACCCGTAAGCGCAAACTCCTGGAAAAGCAAAAAGAAGGAAAGAAACGCATGCGCCAATTTGGTCAAGTGGAAATTCCACAAAATGCCTTTATAGAGGCCCTTAAAATAGGGGAGGATTAGTTAAATCCCATGTGCTCGGAAAGAATAAACATTTTGGTTCTTTCCGATAATCAGATGATCCAAAAATTGAATACCCACGGTTTCTAATAAACGGTGTACTTCTTTTGTTGCTTCTATATCTGCTTTTGAAGGATTTGTGTCGCCTGAAGGATGATTGTGCATCATGACAACTGATGATGCATTTAAATCCAAGGCACGCTTTAAAATTTCTCGCGGGTACACAGGAATGTGATCCACGGTTCCCTTTTGATGGACTTCATCATGAATAAGGCGCAGGCCTTTATCCAAAAACAAAATGCGCATTTTTTCAATCGTTTCGCCCGCATACACCATTTGACAATAATTCATCAAAGAAACCCAATCTTTCAAAATGGGGCCTTCTTTTACCTTTTCTTTGGCAAGTTTTTGACTGGCAGCCAAAACGATTTTTAAAAATAAAACAGTATGATTTTTAACGCCTTTAATTTTCATTAAATCCTCTGGGGTAGCTGTCAATACCCCATTTAATGACCCGAATGTAGTCAATAATTGTTTTGCTAAAGGTTTAACATCAATGCGGGGCAGGGCGCACATCAGCATCAATTCTAAAAATTCATAGTCGGCAAAAACATCAGCGCCATAGGTCATGAATTTATTTTGAACCCGTTCTCTGTGTCCTAAATAATCCGGCTTTTCATCCGTCATTTATTTGTCCTTGTATGGGGGAAAAGTATATCCCTTGGGTGACAGGGTAAAAATTTCAATTCCATCTTCTGTTACCCCTAAGGTATGTTCAAATTGGGCGGAAAGGCCTCTATCTCGTGTGACTGTTGTCCAACCGTCTGCTAAAGTTATTGTATCCTTTGAACCCGTATTGACCATAGGTTCTACCGTAAAAACCATACCGGGAACTAACTTCACGCCTGTCCCACGCTTGCCATAGTTTAACACATTCGGTGCCCCATGAAACACACGTCCGATCCCATGCCCACAATAATCGTGAACGGTTGTAAAACCTTCGGCCATAGCGACTTCTTCCATAATGGCGCCAACATCACCCAAAAAGCCACCGGGTTTGACGGCATTAATGCCTGCCATCATTGTGGCGTAAGTTGTTTCCACTAATCTTTTGGCTTTGATGGAAGGTTTTCCTACGTAGTACATCCTGGAAGTATCACCATACCACCCGTTCACAATGACTGTCACATCAATGTTGATAATATCGCCTTTTTCTAAAATCTTGTCATAGGATGGAATGCCGTGGCAAATCACATGATTGGGGGAAATGCAGGTGCATTTGGGGTACCCGTGATATCCGCGACAGGCGGTGCGCCCCCCATGTTCAATAATAAAAGCATCCATTTTATCATCCAATTCGCCGGTTGAAACACCCGGCTTCACGAAAGGTGTGATGTAATCCAAGACCTCCGCGGCCAACCGACCAGCTTTACGCAGACCCTCAAAATCTTTCAAGTGATAAATCGTTAATTCTTGTGTCATAGGGCTATTATACGCCACTTTTTTCGAAAAAGAAAGAAATTTTTTGTTGAAATTCTTTAAAATTTGGGTTAGAGTGCAAATCAGATACAGCGCAAGTTGTATCTTGAGTGCCTGAAAAGGTGCAAGAGAGCTTTCAAAAGCTCAACTTCGTGGGTGAGTGACACCTGCCCTAAAAGGTGCATGTGTTTTAAATAATCTTTGGGATTTGCTCACCTATTTTTTCCCGACTATGGTCGGGGAGCCTTTGGTGTATGTTCAGGGGGATTCCTATTTCCTAAAGACCATCGGAATCATACGAAGTTTGATTTTTGAACTCTCCGGCCACCTGGAAGGTGGCAATTTTAGCAATCTAAAAACGGAGACTAATATTATGAAAATAAACTTACTAAAAAAAGAAAAGAATTTTAATTCAATTTGTCATTCTTGCATAAGCGAGAATCCAGCAGGAAATAAGGTTCTACATACCGCTGGATCCTCGGGTTCAGCTGACGCTGCCCCAAGGATGACAGAGAGTGGTCATTTCACCTCCACTTGTCATCCCTGCGAAAGCGGGGATCTCATGAGATTGCTCACTACGCTCGTCCCTTACGGGACCGCCTGTTGGCGTCGCCTGTGGCTCCCCGTTAAACGAGGGATGACAGAGAAGTGTGGCCATTTTATCCCCTCATTGTCATTGCGAGGCGGC
>DFKU01000083.1 GCA_002373615.1 Alphaproteobacteria bacterium UBA3637
CTGGGGCGATTCCCTGAAAAGGTCTTAAAAGCGACTAATTCTTCGGGCACGCCTTCTGCCCTGACTTCTTCGGGTGTTTTGCCGCGCATCAAGGCCTCACTTTGCGCCACCACATTTGCCAATAAAATATCATGATGTTTCCCCGTTTCATTTAATGAAAAGACGGGCGCAATAAAATCCACAGGAATCAAATGCGTTCCTTGATGAATCAGCTGATAAAAGGAATGTTGTCCGTTGGTGCCGGGTTCCCCAAACAAAATTGGGCCAGAGCTGGCGACCTTTTTCCCTGCTTTATCCACACCCTTTCCGTTGGATTCCATATCCAGCTGTTGTAAATAGGCGGGCAGGCGATGCAAGTATTGATCATAGGGCAATACCGCATAGCTCTCTGCCCCCATAAAGGTCGCATACCATGCCCCAATTAAGCCCATAATGACGGGCAGATTTTCTTTAAAATCAGTCCCCTTAAAGTGTTCATCCATTTCATGCGCGCCTTGCAACATGTCCATAAAGGCATCATACCCAATCCCAATCATCAGGGATAGGCCAATTGCAGACCATAGGGAATACCTTCCCCCCACCCAGTTCCAAAATACAAACATATTGTCAGGGTTGATACCGAATTTTTGGACTTCCTCTGTGTTTGTGGATACAGCCACAAAATGCTTTTCAACTGCTTTTTCGTCCAAAGCTTTTACCAACCAATTGCGTGCCGTTGTGGCATTTGTCATGGTCTCTTGCGTTGTGAAAGTCTTACTGGAAATAATGAACAAAGTGGTTTCTGGGTTGCACTTTTTTAAAGTTTCAGAAATATCTGTGCCATCCACATTACTCACAAAATGAAAGCGGATTTTTTCTATGCGATAATGGGTGAGGGCTTCCGAGGCCATAAAGGGCCCCAAATCCGATCCGCCAATGCCGATATTGACAACATCAGTGATGACCTTTCCTGTTGCCCCACGCCAAACGCCCTCACGCACTTTATCTGAAAAATCATGCATCTTTTCCAAAACAGCTCTCACCTCAGGCATAACATCTTTCCCATCCACATAAACAGGCTTATCCGAGGTATTGCGCAAGGCAGTATGCAACACAGCCCGATTTTCTGTGGTGTTGATTTTTTCACCCGAAAACATTTTTTGAATATTCTCGGAAAGCTTAGATTCCTCTGCCCATTTATCCAATAAATCCATCACTTCTTCATCAATTAAGTTTTTGGAATAATCCAACAAAAAGTCATTGAAAACGGCATGAAATTTTTGAAAGCGCTTGGTATCCTTTTCAAATGCTTCCCTTAAATTATAGTTTTTCATCTCTTTTGCTTTTTGTTTTAATTCTGTTTCAATCATTTTAAATCCTTTCTTTGAATGCAAAAAAGCCTAGCACTTTATGTCTAAAAGCGCAAGGGGCGTAAAGCCGTATTTTAATTATTTTTCCGCCTTTACTTCAGGAACGACATCAAATTCCGGTGGAATGATGATAGACTTTCCATCCACAATTTGCGTGGGCGCCAGTTCAGGCTTTTTATGTCCACACCCTGCCAATAAAACCAAACAAAATAAAATAAACAAATTCCTCATTTTTTACTCCTTACATATTGATATAGTATAAGCCCGGCCCCAATGCAAATGGCAGAATCTGCCACATTAAACGCAGGCCAATGATATTGCCCTAAATAAAAATCTAAAAAATCCACCACAGCCCCAAAGCGCAGGCGATCTAACAAATTTCCAATGGCCCCCCCCAATACCAAAGCAAGCCCCACGCGTGTCAGTACTTCTTTTTCTTTTTGAATAAAATAAATAACCAGGGCTGAAATTGCTCCTGTCAAACCAATCAACCCCCATACACCCGTATCAGATTGTGCTGAAAACATGGAAAAACTGACCCCTCTGTTAAAGGTGAGGTATAAATTAAAGCTGGGGAAAACGGGCACAGGGGCGTGGGGCGCCAAAGCTTTCATTACCCAAAACTTTGTGCCAAAATCCAGCAAAAAAACGATTAAAGAAATCAGATAAATCATCAGTAATCTAATTTTACTCCTTTCCAATCATTGTGTCCAATGCCATTCACAGAACGCACACTGGCTGATTTGGGATTTTGCATTTTTGCGACAAACCGTTCTGCCGCACGTCTGGGGGTCATTTCATCTTGTGAACCCACATAATGAATTTGTTCTACTTCGGCCAATATACCTAATTTATCTGCCGGATTTTGGGCATCCGGCATTTCAGGTAAATCATTATACCTAGCATAAGCATTTGTGTCCAAAATACCGGCAATTGTGATAACACGTTTCACATTCATTTGGCTGGCCAGGTTCAAAGCCACAGTTGCCCCACCATCATAGCCGATCAATTCCACTTCAGGGGCTTTATATTTACTTTTTAAGTATAAAACAACCTCTTCAATTTCGCGCATAATTTCGGGGTGAAAACGCTGCTCACGATAAATTTCGGGTTTTGATTTACAAATCTTATCTTCACTCCATTGGCAAGGACGCGCCAAATAAATCACATTTTTGGATGTGTCTTGTTCGGCATAATAAAGGGCAATTTTATTCCTTGGATTAGGATTGCCATCCCCTTCCAAATAAATGCGCAAAGGCTTTCCCTTTTCAATCCCTTCTTTTTCCCAAACTGAAAAAGTCAAATATTCAGTTTCAATTTTTTTATCAATAAAGCCATTTGGATCAGGTTTCATCCAAGCGCAACCCGACAACAATAAAGCCAACAATAAACTATACTTCATTTGACCTCCATTAAAGTCATATTTTCTGTCCATAACAGATACGACTTGACTATCTTATCAGGAAAAATATTTTTTATCAAGTCCCGATAAGCCTCTAATTGCTTTTGATAATTTTGTGGCACAGTTTTGGGGATATACTTATTTGTCTTAAAATCCACAATTACAACTTCTTTTTCTTTGACCACTAATCGGTCAATTTGACCGGAAATTGTCTGTCCCTCCAACTCGCCGATGATGGGAACCTCTGCCATGGATTCCCCTCCAAATAATTCCGTAAATTCAGGTTTTTCAAATATATCCAATAAATTTTTGGGCACATCTATATCAGGGGGCGTCAGCTTTTTTAAAACTTCCCCACGTTTTTCTTTTGCCACAGTTGGCAAGTATTGCAACATTTGATGGATGAAAGAGCCACGCTTTAAGGCCAATTCTCTATCGGCGTGATTACCCGTTTCCTCTACATCCTCCTCGCCCAACATGGATGGCAAAAGAGGCAGGGCTTTTTCTTCTGCCTTGAGGGGTAATTTTTTCGCCCATTCGGGGATATTTTCAAAATCATGGGGCAGGGTGCTTTTTGACTTTGTTTTAACTTCTTTTATTTGTGGGGCAGTAAAAGTAATTGGTT
>DFKU01000052.1 GCA_002373615.1 Alphaproteobacteria bacterium UBA3637
AAAATCCAGATGAATATCCACGAATTGAAGATTATATGGCAAAACACTGTTCAGATAAAGATGCCACAGAGTTGAAAGAGTATTTTAAATCTGTTATTGAGTGGGTGATGCAGGTTTTCCCCAAGTATAATAAAGATATGAAAGGGCTGGATTGGGGGATTTTGTATAACAAATATCACAAAAATTCCTATGATTCAAAAAAGATTCAAAAACAATTGGATGAATTATATAAGCTTTATGATGAAGACCCAGATGGTTTGAAAAAAGCTGGTTTCTATGAATATGTCCTTTCTGGAGATAGAAGCTTGATATGGCATCGTGTGTTCAGTGATAAGCAGCAGCGTCAAGCCTATAAAAATCAAAACGAAAAGTGCCCTCATTGTAATAAAAAATATGATTTTAAGGAGATGGAGGCCCACCATAAAGTTGCCTTTTCTGAAGGGGGAGATACAGTTATTGACAATTGTTTGATGTTGTGTAAGAATTGTCATGCTGATATTACAGCAAAGCAAAACCAAATGAAGAAAAAAAGAAAACAATGAAAAATTTAACTGAATTAGTCCAAGAAGCCCAATCTTTTATCGATAGGAATTACATTGCGCCAAAAGTAAAGCCAATGGTGTTCTATCAAATGGACATTACGCCGGGAGAGATTGATTTAGAGGCTGACTTAGGTCCAACATTTTCTCAAGTACTTTTTAAATATATTCGTGAGAAGGGAATTTCTGAAACAGAATGCTATAAGCGCTCGAATATTGACCGAAGGCTATTTTCTAAAATTCGCAGTGATAAATTTTATCAGCCGGATAAATCAACCATTTTAGCTCTTATTATAGGATTGCGACTAACAAGGGAAGAGGCAAATGAGCTGTTAGATGTGGCTGGCTATTCTTTATCCCGCAGTATAAAGCAAGACCTGGCCATAATATATTTATTGCAGAAAGAAATTTATGATATTAATGTTGTGAATGAAGTTTTGGATTCATTAAAATTAAAAACTTTAGGGGCTAAGTAAAATGTCGCTTTGAAAGCGACCTATTTCCATTACTTAAGTGATATATTTTAATCTGTATTAATATCAGGAGAAGAAAGATGCTATTTAATCGTAAAATTAAATGGAAAGGAGGTGAATGAAATGAGAAAAGTGTTGATGCTCGGAATGGCATTGGGGATTATGTGTCTGTCCTCTGTTGTTTCTGCTGAATATGTTCGTGGCCATTACAGAAGTAATGGAACGTATGTTCAAGGCTACCACAGGTCCAGTGCAAATGGAACGAAGATGGATAACTATAGCACAAGAGGAAACTATAACCCTTATACAGGGGCAAAGGGAACTCGTAGTCCATATTAATAACAGGGGGAGCTAATCTCCCCCATTACAATCTTGAAAGAAGGAGATAAAAATGACAACTCTTTACATAAGGCATAATCTGGATGAGCAAGAAAAAAATCTGTTCAAAACGCTTTTAACATACACTTTGGGTCAACTAGATTCTGAAATTAAGAAAGACTCGGAATGTTACAGGATGGAACTGGATAGACGCCTAATTTTTGATATCCTCTTGAAAATTGATAAAACTGATTTCGGACTTGATGATTCCGAACATATTTTTGTGGAAAAAACAATTATTCCTATGTGCAATGCAACATCAAAATCTGAAAAACAAAAGAAAATAAACATTAAAAAATATCCTCCTGCTCTTAGATGGTTGGCTGAGCCAGAGGAAGAAATTAAACCAAATGCAAAGGGGATAGAATTTATTTTGTCTAGATTTAAAAATGAGGTTGTTACATCCTTAGGGAAAAAATTGAAAGATACATCGAACTATATGGTAACATCAACAAACACTTTTTTTCAAAAAATACAAGTAGAACAAAAAGAAAATATAGCTCTTAAATATCTAATGTATGGGAAAGAGGCATTTGAAGGTCATAAAAAGAAAGAGGAGACATAGAAAAATCTTTTCTTTTACAAGTTGGAGGGGGTATGACAGATTTTGATGAAGTAATTGAATTGAAATTTGAGGAAAGATTTATTGAATATGGTATCATAAAAGGGAACAGTACCGTTTGTTTTTTTAAAGCAGGGGCAAATGGTTCTATGCGTGGATATCAGGATAAATATTTAGAAATAGGCAAGAAGCTCCATCAAAAATATGGATATACCATTGTATGTTCGTCTAATCCTTTTGCAATGCAAGATTCTCTTTCTCAAGGAATTCAGGTTATAGAAAAATATATGCGAGGGCCATATCAAGTTTATTATATGGGACATTCGAATGGGGCTTTACAGGGGGCAAGAAGTGGGTATTTATTTCCCCAGATTAAGCGTATGCTTTTGGTAAACGGTCCCATTACATTCAATTTACATAAAACAAGAGAAGGGATATCAAAATTTAAGGGGGATAAAATTGTTTTTGTCTATGGAACCGAAGACCCCTCTTTTCCATATTTAGGACTTTTGGATAAGTACTCATCAGAAATTGTTTCCTGTGTAAGCATTCAGGGAGCGGACCATAATTTTGTTGGAAAGCTGAATGAATTTGAGAATTTATTTGAGAGATATTTGATTTGAAATCCTGCAAAAAATGTTCTATAATAGAACAAAAGTAGAACAATAGTTAAAGGGGTAAAATGACATTTCAGGTTGGACGAAAAAAGACTGGGGGACGAAGCGCTGGTACGCCAAATAAATCCACCTACCTTTTAAAAGAGGCAATCTTAAAAGCTTTTGAAGAACGGGGTGGGATTGAATACTTAAAACAACTTCCAGATAATCTGTTTGTACAGCTTTTAGGTAAAGTTTTGCCGCGCAATTCTTCCACCGAATTATTGGACAATTTTGAACCTGTTCAGTTCTATATACGTGGGATTAGTGACCCTGAATCTAGCAAATATCAGCAAAAAGCGCTGGATTAGCCCTAAAATATGGGATTCAGATGGCTTAAATCTTTTTCATTTGTTTGGTTGCATTGTGGTTGCAGATTAAAAAAATGACTTATCAGGGAAATTGATAAGTCATTGATTTTATTGGTGGACGTGGCAAGACTCGAACTTGCGACCTTTACGATGTCAACGTAACGCTCTAACCACCTGAGCTACACGTCCGAACGCTTTATTTATACACGAAATCTAAAAAAAATGCAAGAACTTTTTAAAAATACTATAAAATAAATATTTTTGAATGAGTTATCGAAAAGTAAAAAAAAACTTGCAAGGGATTTCATTTTATGCTAAAGTGATTCTGTTCGTTCCCTGCGGGGATAGTATTAAACTAAAGCAATATCGGGTACGCCCGATGCTAGAAAGGAAAGAAAATGAGTGAAAATATTGCTGAACGTGTAAAAAAGATTATTGTGGAACATTTGGGAGTTGATGCTGCCAAAGTGCAAGACAACGCCAATTTTATTGATGATTTGGGTGCAGACAGCTTGGATACAGTTGAATTGGTCATGGCTTTTGAAGAAGAGTTCGGCTGTTCCATTCCTGATGATGCGGCTGAAAAAATTCGCACAGTCAAGGATGTCATTGATTACATTCAAAAACAAGTTTAATGAAAGCTTGCTTTAGCGGGGCGTTCCGGGCTTTTTGAATCAAAAAAGCAGGAACGCTCTTTCTTTTGAAAGGAATTCTTATGCGACGTGTTGTTGTGACAGGATTAGGGGTTCTTTCCCCTTTGGGATATGGGGTGAAAGCGAATTGGTATGCGCTTGCCTCTGGGCAATCTGGTCTTTCTAAAATTACCACTTTTGATACCACCGACTTTACTTCCCGGGTGGCTGGTTATATTCCGAAAGGAACTGGTGAGGGGCAATTTAACCCCGATGAGGTTTTGTCACCCAAAGAACAACGACATGTGGATCCTTTTATTTTATACGGTATGGCAGCAGGGAGTCAAGCTATGCAAGACGCGAATTGGCTGCCCGAATCAGAGGAAGAAAAAAATCGTGCTGGCGTTTATTTTGGCTCCGGTGTCGGTGGGTTACAAGGCATTGTGGATGGGGGCTACTTAATCCAAAAATCCGGTCCCAGACGCATGTCACCTTTTACAATTCCGTCTATTTTAATCAATTTAATTGGCGGGCATCTCTCCATTAAATACGGGCTTCAAGGGCCCAATATCGCCTGCGCAACCGCTTGCGCCACAGGGGCACATGCGATTGGGGAAGCGACCCGTCTGATTCGTGAGGGCCGGGCGGATGTGATGCTGGCGGGTTCTTCTGAATCGGCAATTTGCCCTGTGGGGATAGCGGGGTTTGCACAAATGCGTGCCCTTTCTACTCACTTTAACGAAACGCCACAAAAGGCCTCTCGTCCTTGGGATAAAACGCGTGATGGCTTTGTGATGGCCGAAGGGGCAGGGGCCCTTCTTTTGGAAGAATACGAACACGCCAAGGCACGCGGGGCAAAAATTTATGGCGAAGTTATCGGCTATGGGATTACCGCTGATGCACATCACTTTACGGCCCCCGGTGGCACAGGTGCAAAACGTGCGATAGAGCAGGCTCTTAATGAAGCAGGCATCTCCCCAGATCAAGTCGATTATATCAATGCTCATGGAACTTCTACGCCAATGGGTGATATGGTGGAATTCAAGGCAGTTAAGGAAATTTTTGGCGATACAAAAGTGGCCATGTCGTCCACCAAGTCTATGACAGGACACATGTTGGGGGCGGCTGGCTCAGTGGAGGCTGTTTACACACTTTTGGCCATGCAAAATAACCTGATGCCACCCACGATTAATTTGGATAATCCTGAAGAAGAAACACAGGGCTTTAATTTGGTTCCCAACAAGGCACAAGAAAAACGAATCGATATTGCACTTTCTAATTCGTTTGGCTTTGGGGGAACAAATGCAACTCTACTCTTTAAAAAGGTAAGTGAATGAGACACAGTGTCTTCATCTATTTTTTGTTGGCTTTTTTGGTTGTCTCTTTGATGGGGGGCAGTGTTTTGACCACCTACACCCAGTTTGTGGCAGAAGGGCCCTTGGAAAATGCAACAGAAACACTGATAGAACCTGGAAAACCTTTGCGGAAAATCGCCAAACAACTTTATCGTGAAGGGATAATTGCCAGTCCTTCCATCTTTGAAATTGGGGTGCGTGCCAGTGGTCAGGCCGATAAAATCAAAGCGGGGGAATATTCCATTCCGCGGTATGCCAGCTCTAAAATGGTGATGAATATCTTGACCAGTGGTAATACCTACATTCGGCGACTTGTTGTGCCGGAAGGTCTCACTTCCGAACAAGTGGTTAGCTTGGTGAATAATGCTAAAGGACTGATGGGGGAGGTGACTCAGATTCCAAAAGAAGGAACCCTTTTGCCCGATACTTACCACTATTCTTGGGGGGATACCAAGGAAGGAATCATTGAACGCATGCAAAATGCAATGGAACGTACGCTGGAAGAATTGTGGCCGGCACGTGATCCCAATATTATATTGAACACCCCTAAGGAGGCCATTGTTATGGCTTCCATTATTGAAAAAGAAACTTCGCGTAATTCCGAAAGGGCGCACATCGCCTCAGTTTTTTACAATCGCATAAAACAAGGCATTCGTCTGCAATCTGATCCGACGGTGATTTATGCTGTGACGAATGGCCATGTGGACCAAATGAAGCGCGTGACCTATAAGGATTTAAAATTCCAAAGTCCCTATAATACTTATGTTATCTATGGTCTTCCGCGTGCCCCAATATCCAACCCGGGGCGTAAGTCGATTGAGGCTGTTTTGCATCCCATGACCACCCAGGATGTATACTTTGTAGCAGATGGAACAGGTGGGCATGTCTTTGCTCCGACCTATACTGAGCATCAAAAAAATGTTCGAAATTGGCGTCAGATTTCGAAAGGAAAAAAGGTATCAGTACAACAAAAGGAGGTTGAAAATGGAAAAATATAATCGCCCCGGTTGGGATGAATATTTTTTGGAGGTTATGCATGCACTGGCCAAACGTGCCACCTGCGACCGTGGGCGGACAGCTTGTGTGATTGTTCGGGATAATCAAATCATTGTGTCGGGTTACGTGGGCTCGCCCCCGGGGCTTCCCCATTGTGACGAAGTGGGCCACCTGATGAAAAAAGTGGTGGAAGAGGATGGCTCTATTCACGAACATTGTATGCGCACGATTCATGCGGAACAAAATGCGATTTGCCAGGCGGCCAAACGGGGGGTCTCAGTGAATGGGGCGACCCTTTATTGTAAGTTGGCTCCGTGCAGAACATGTGCTATGTTGTTGATTGCTTCAGGGATAAAGCGCATTGTGGCGGAATATAAATATCACGCAGGCGGCGAGGCCGAGGAAATGCTGAAAACCGCCGGCGTTCAGTTGGAATATATCCACGACGAAACGCTTCAATATCAAAAATAAAAAGATCCGCCGAACTTGGCGGATTTAAAATAAAAGGTGTACTTTAAACTTTTTAAGGGCAGCGGAAATTGGGGGCAGATTCGCATCCGCTACAACTGCTATCGTTGCAACTTTGTCCACGATTTGGATAAAAGGTAAGGGTGGTACTATCAATTTCCACCTTGCATTGTCCAAAGGTGTTTTTTACCATTTCTTGGATAGCCTGGCATTCACTGCCCTCCTTAAAGGTAAGCTGAACTTGACCATTGCTGGCCCCCTCGACGCTTTCCACACATTCCGGCAATCCCCAATCATCATCCAAATCTTCAAAGTCAATACATTTGTTGCGTGTTTGGGCTTCGACAGACATTTCGGCAATCAGCCCTGCGATCCCATTGGCGCGAAATCTTTGCATGGCGCTGCGAAAACCGGCAATTCCCCCCAAGGTAATGACGCCCATAATGGCCAGCACACCTAACATTTCCACCATAGACCGTCCGATTTCTGAATTTTTTAAAAACATTTTGACCTCCTTGGATTCACAGATTTGATATACGTCTTTTATATAAAAGAGTCAAGGAAAATCATTAAATGGTTAACAACACCTTAAAAAATAAAAAAAGTTACTTCTCTCTCTGTCATCCTTGGGCAAGCGAAGCGCGACCCGAGGATCCGTCTATGATACTTGTAAGATCATGTAAAAGTTAACAAATCCTTAACAAAATAAAAAAAGTTAAAAAGGGGGCTTGATTTTTGACAAAGAAAGGTTAAAGCTGAGTTTCGTTAGCGTCTCCTGATGGAGTAAACATAAAGTAAATTATGCGACTTTGAAGGGGGCAAATGTTAAACTTTTATATAAAAGAAAAGGAAAAATTAAAATGAACCAAAATTTAGAAAAAATTATTGAGGCGCGTTATTAGCGGCGAAATTAGTTTTTCTTATTTTGATACATTGAGTTTATCCGAAAACAAAAACGAAAGGAAAAAATTAAAATGATTAATAATGAAAATGGTCGTTCAATGGTTGAAATGCTGGGCGTTTTGGCTATTATCGGTGTGTTGTCTGTGGCTGGTATCGCCGGCTATACAATGGCAATGAAAAAATATCGTGTCAACGAAGTTGTGAACACAGCTTCTCAAGTGGCTATTTTAGCCCGTTCACTGAATGCTGGAAATGGTGGAGTCGGTTATGCAACTGGTTCTACAGGTACAACCTCAGGCGCCGTGGATACAGGTATTGCAAAACCAAACGGAGTAACTAAGATTGAAGCTAATTGCTCTTCAGATCCTTGTACAGTGACAATTACTGGCGCTGGTGACCTTAAGGATTTGATCGAAACAACTGTTGGAACCAGCAACGGTTTCTACACCGCAACAGTAAGTTCATAACCCACTTTATCCCGTTTGGGATAGGATAAAAATACTCCCCAGGGTTTTCCCAGGGGAGATTTTTTTGCTTTTGTTCAAAATTATGAACAAGCTGCAACTGTGTAGAAATTATTGCCTGAAATAGCGTTACAAACAGCCGTCTTTAAGTTAGTATCTGTAAGTCCTGTAAATTCAACTGTACAGGTATCACCAGAACAGGCACCAGTAATTTCAGTCACACCACTTGGGATAGTACCAGCGGCCATTGTGTCGGTGTATTTTACCGTTCCACCTGTACCAGCACCAGCGGCACGAGCCAAAATAGCCACTTGAGAAGCAGCATTCACAATTTCATTGGCACGATATTTACGCATAGCCATTGTATAGCCAGCGATACCAGCCACAGACAACACACCGATAATAGCCAAAACGCCCAGCATTTCAACCATTGAACGACCATTTTCATTATTTAACATTTTAATTTTTCCTTTTCTTTTATATAAAAGTTTAACATTTGCCCCCTTACAAAGTCGCATAATTTACTTTATGTTCACTTCCAAAACTTTGTCATTCTCGGGCTTGACCCGAGAATCCATGGATCCTTCGTTTCACTCAGGATGACAAGGGGAGGGAATGGATCCCTCGTCATTGCGAGGAATAAAATGACGAAGCAATCTGGAGAGGCTTGATAGATTGCCACGTCCTGCGGGCTCGCAATGACGGAATATAAAAACGGACTGAGATCAAAGCAATAACAAAAAAAGTAAAAAATGCAAAAAAACAGTTGCTTTTTATCAAAAAATCAGGAATGATAGGGGTATGTTCAACAAAAAAACGAAAGGGAAAACATGTTAAAAACAAATGAAAATGGTCGTTCAATGGTTGAAATGTTGGGCGTTTTGGCTATTATCGGTGTGTTGTCTGTGGCTGGTATCGCCGGCTATAGCATGGCAATGAAGCGTTATCGCGCCAACGAAGTCGTGAATACTGCCTCCGTTCTTTACACATTGGCCGAAGCAAAGTATTTAATGGGAGGGCCAGGAACTGAATATAAGGCAAAAGAAGATGCCAGCCTTACCCTACCTTCTGGGGTTACAAGTATGAAATATAAACGTGAAGAAGGGCAAAAAGGAGTAGTGACTGTCGTAGGGGCTGAGGATTTCTGTGACATTATTACAAACATAATTGGTACCTCGGCTGAATATTCTATAAAGTGTTCATAAATCCCTTAAAGTTAAACAAAATCGTCCCCCGACCCAAAGGGGGATTTTTTATTTACACAAAGTACTTGCTTTTTTTGAAAAAATGGTGAATGATAATCCTTGTCATTAAAATAACAAAAAAAAGAAAGGGAATTAAAAATGTTTTTTAATAATGAAAAAGGTCGTTCAATGGTTGAAATGCTGGGCGTTTTGGCGATTGTCGGCGTATTATCCGTGGCTGGTATCATGGGCTACACTGTGGCCATGCGTAAATATCGCGCCAACGAAATTGCACAAGCCGTGTCCATGTTGGCCGTGGCTGCTAAAACAGATAACGGAGGCTATGGTATTACTTCAGATAAGGGGTATACAGATTTATTGGAAGCTGACAGAAATCCTTCTGGCGCGACATCAATAACCGCGAAATCGGCCAATGATAAGTTTGATAATAAAATTAACGTAGTCGTTGAAACTTCAGAATTGTGTAAAGCTGTTGCGAATATCTTTGGTACCAGTTCTAGTAATCCGTTGTATGTAAGCAGCTCTGGTTGTGAAGATAGTCCTTATACTTTGGAAGTTACTGTTAAATAATTTTCAACACAAAAAACACCCCCTGATTTCAGGGGGCTTTTTATTACTTTCAAAACGCTTATTTTGCGCGTTCTACATAACTATTATCAATCGTGGACACCACAATCTTTTCCCCAGCGTTCACAAAAGGTGGCACAGTTGTGCGAATTCCGTTTTCCAACACAGCCGGCTTATAAGAAGAAGTCACTGTTTGATTCTTCAAGGCCGGTTCTGTTTCAGTAATTGTCAATACCACATGGGGCGGCAAATTGACGGAAACGGGTTTACCTTCAATAAAGTTCACGGTGACAGGCATGTTGTCTTGTAAATAAAGTGCTTTATCACCCATCGTGTCTGCCATAATTTCAAATTGGTCGTAGGATTCAGAATTCATAAAGCACAATTTGTCGCCTTCACGGTACAAATAAGTGCAGTCAAATTCTTCACTCATCAATTTTTCCACGGTATCAGCGGTGCGCCAACGTTGCTCTGTCTTTAATCCGGAATCTACACCACGCATTTCCACCTGGATAAAGGCACCGCCTTTTCCTGGGGTAATGATGTTGATTTTGGTGACTAAGTATTGTTTTCCATTGTGTTCGATAACCCATCCCGGGCGAATTTGGTTTGCTTGTTGTTTCATTTCACATTTTCCTTTCGTTTATGTTAGTGAATGGACTCAATGCATCAAAACCAGAAAAACTAATTTCACCGCTAATAACGCGCTTCAATAACTTTTTCTACGTTTTGGTTCATTCTAATTTTCCTTTCTTGCAAAAAATACTGAAAAAGATTATACTGGATTCAGAAAGGAAAGTCAAGAATGAAGTGGTGGAAACCTGAAATTTATATGAAAAATGCCCCTTTGCGCAGGGCACGGGGACAGGTCATTCAAACGATTCGTAAGTACTTTAACCGTCAAGGTCTGATTGAAGTGGATACGCCCGCTTTGCAACCGGCCCCCAGTGATGAAGTGCATCTAAAGTGCTTTCAGACAAATGATTTTTATCTGCACACCAGCCCGGAACTCGCCATGAAAAAGCTTTTGGTGGCAGGTGAACGGGCCATTTTCCAAATCTGCCATGCCTATCGGGATGAACCTGTTTCTGATACACACTCCCCAGAATTCACCATGCTGGAATGGTACCGTGTGGGAACAGATTATTCTGCCATGATGCGTGATACAATTGGTGTTGTGCGGGCGTGCTGTCGGGCGTGTGGGGTAGGGGAACTTCGTCATAATGAACGCACTTGTAATCCTTTCAAGCGGTGGCAAAAATTGACAGTGGCCGAGGCTTTCAAAAAATATGCAGGCGTTAATTTATGGGCTAAAGATTTACGAATAGAGGCCGAACGCATTGGAATAGAGTGCTCTGATAATGATACATGGGAAGATATTTTCTTTCGGATTATGTTGAATCGTGTGGAATATAAATTGGGGGACGGGGTGCCAACCATCTTATGCGAATATCCGACACAGTTGGGGGCATTAGCACGCACAAAGCCGGATGACCCACGGGTCTGTGAACGATTCGAAGCCTATGCCTCAGGGGTGGAACTTTGTAATGCCTTTTCGGAGTTAACAGACGCAAAAGAACAAAGGGAACGTTTTATCGCTAATTATGCTGAACGCAAGCGCCTTTATGGCTGGGATGATCCCATGGATGAAGATTTCTTGCAGGCACTAGAATATGGCATGCCGGAAGCGAGCGGAAATGCGCTAGGGGTGGATCGCCTGATTATGCTGATTACGGGGGCTGAACGCTTATCTGATACGCAATGGTGCCCCTTTCAAAAACACGAAGATTTTTCATAAAGATGTAAATCAATAAAAAAAGCGCCCCGTTATGGGACGCTGCTTTTTTAAACGAAACTAAAAACCTTCTGTTAAGTAACGTTTCCGTTTGTTTTTACGTGTTCTGCGGATACATTCTTCCAGTTTGCGTTTTCTGCGTTCACAAGGTTTTTCATAGAACTTACGCATACGGAGTTCGCGCATCAAGCCGTCTTTTTGCAATTTGCGTTTCAAGACACGAATGCCTGCTTCCACATTGTTTTCACGTACAACAATCTTACCCATTGAATATCCCTCCTTTCGGGAATTTAAAATTGTACATTGACCCTATTATACGTTAAATCGGGTAAAAAATCAAGAAAAAAATTCCAGACACTCCCTTCTATGCTAAAGTGGATTTTTATTCAACTAAGTAAGGTGCCCCAAAATTCAAATCAATTGAAAATAATTCTTGCGTTTTGAAAAAAAGTTCATTATGCTGATGGATGAGTGTGGGGGGACCTGCACTCTGAGTGCCTGAAAGGGTGCAAGAGAGTCGTCGCGGACTCAAATTCGTGGGTGAGTGACACCTGCCCATAAAAGGTGCATGTGTTTAAAGATCCTGAAAAGATTGGCTCACTCTATTTTTTCCCGACACGGTCGGGGAGCCTTTGGTGTATGTTCAGGGGGAAACCCCAAAGACCATCGGGATCATTACGAATTTTGATTGCGAACTCTCCGGCCACCTTGAAGGTGGTCATTGAAATAACATTAAAAACGGAGAAATATTATGAAAATAAACTTACTAA
>DFKU01000069.1 GCA_002373615.1 Alphaproteobacteria bacterium UBA3637
ATTTGAAATAAATGTTGATTAATTTTTGTGCGAAGACTTGCCAGAGAAGGCGTACTGCGTACCTTTTTTAACACTTTTATTTCCTTCGCCACCCCTGTTGCCCCAATTTCATCAAACCATAATTGATAAGCATAACCGGGCGAAAAATCAACGCCGGGGGGATAAATGGAGACAAGCGCTTTGACTTTATCCCCTGCGGACAAGGGAGGTTCGATATTATTGAAATGCACTTTAATTTTCTGGGGCATTTTTCGAGGTGTTTTCCAACGAATATTTTTCAACGTGAGGATTTGCTTATTCAGCAAAAGCTGATTTTCATGAACTTCAGCCTCAATCCGCGTTTGATAAAGGGGTTCTTTTAAAACAATGTGGTGACTTAAAGACACCCTTAACATCAGATTCCCTATCCCCAGAAAAAGACACAGCGTTAATAAGCTAAGCCACGATAAAATCAAATGCCGGCGAAAAATAAAACTGGTCATGGCACTGATGCCTATCATCCCCACCACAATATACGGATTCATTTTAAACAGGCACACCAGCAAAATCCCCACCGTATAGGCCACCAAAGCCCAAGGCAAGTGCTCCATCATTTCGACCTTTATCCAACCGAAAAACTTATTCCGTAAAGACATTTTGTAAATCTGATTTCATTTTTATTTTTAGGTGTGTCAGCATTTTTTGAATCAGCCATGCCCACCCTTTTTCTTTGGTGGATAAGGCAGCCTTTTTGGCCACAGTGACAAACCCTTTACCTGCTACGGGAACAGTTTTTAAAATTTCACCCTCTTGGCGCAAGTGAAGTGTTATTTTGTAATTCAAGGTATAATGTTCTTCGTCTGGTTTAAACAAGTTTCCACTGGGTAAATCCGCCTTTAACACGTCGGCCTGTTCAATAACAATCACCAACTTTTGGGGCGTGCCGGAGGTTGCCTTTAAATGCATTTTGGCCCATTCCGAAATTGCCTCTTCAGGGGAAGTTGGCATTTTATTTTCCACATGGGGCAACATATCAAAGTGCGTGGTCATAGGAATAACTATTACTTCATTTGCTTGCACTTGAAAAACTTCCGTATCAGGGTCCACTTGAAAGGTCTTTTGGGGTGCTGTCATACACCCAGATAATAAAAACACGATCCAAAATAATTTTTTCATTTGCTTTTTTACCTTGATATAAGGTATTATGCCGAAAAAGAAAGGTCTTGTCAAGAATGAAAAAAATCACACAGGCGCGCCTGAAAAATATTGCTTTATATTACCTGGAAAGATATGAGGCCAGCAGCCAAAAACTGCGCGAGGTTTTACATCGGCGCTTAATCAAAGCGCGTCAGGAACAACCCGTTCCAAATGAGGCCCCTCAATGGATTGAAGAAGTGATTGCTGAAATGGTGCGCTTGGGGTATGTGAATGACAAACGATTCACTGAAAACACGGTCAGGCGGTTATCCGGGGCGGGGAAATCGCGTTCCTTTATTCGCACCAAATTAAAAATGGCGGGCATTGAGGAAGAGGAAATTATGGACGCCCTATCCGAAACGGATGAACTGGCAGCCGCCCGTTTGATGGTGCAAAAAAAGCATTTGGGGCATGATTTTAAGCGGGATTTAGCACGCCTGGCACGGGCGGGCTTTTCCTATGAAATCGCCCGTGAGGCCTTAGAAGACTGCGCAAAATAAAATTTTCCAGCGGCAAATTTTATCGCTTAAAAGCAATCCTTTTAAATCATCACATCATATTTCTTGTAAGAGCTCCTTCATAAAAATAAGATGTCATACAGCGTTACAAGCAAAGAGACGGCCGTTCTCCCAAAATCGAGGTAGTTTGAACTGGGGCTTGATAAGATGTTGTTGTTTCAATGTAAAATACTTCGCAAGAATCATTATCACGACGTTCTGTTGTCCACCAATATTCGTGTCCAAAGGCATCATATAATGCATCCCAATCTGCTCCTTGACAGGTGTTTAAGGTACACCAGCCATCTTCATACCCCCCTATTATTCCTAAATCGCTCAAGCTGACTAAACGTTTACCTTGTGCTTCACACCAATTATTAGCACTCCACCAATTCATTTTGATTGAGCTATAAATATATCCATTATATTGGGCGGCATTTCCAGTTTTTCCAGATACTGTATTGACAATCCCAACAGGAGTACATTGCCCGATGCCAAGTGGCCCCGAACAACTCCAGTTATTAGTATCAACAGAACAGAATTCATTAGGTGTATCACAATCCGAATTGCTACTACACCCCTTTATTGTTGATGAACAAGTCCCAGAAGTGATAGTATTATTAATGTCTTTACAACCATAGTCATCTGGTCCATATTGATACCATTCTGAACCTTCTGGACAAGTGTTTACAACGCAAGCATTATTGGAACAACAAGGTGCCTTTTTAGGGCATTCAGATGAATTATTGCACTTTTTGAATGCCACGCACTCAAAATCTGAATTGGAGTTACTCATGCAATACTCACCTATTTTACATGTACTGATACATTTACCCCCATTGCATTGTTGACATCCGCCGGTACAGGCAGGATCACAAGCTGGGGTAGTTGTCCCCGATTCGTTTCCGCCTGAGTTGCCAGAAGAACTTCCCATTGATAAATCGGCGTTATAGGTGAGTTTAACTGTGGCGGTGGTGGCGCAGTCACTGGGTTCAAACTTTTGAATCAGGGCAGTTTTCATGTTCTGCATGTGGTTACACACGGCCTCAGAAACGCCTGTGATGGTGAGAGTAAATTGATTGTTCGCATCTTTTGTAGCTGTGGTATCTGTAAAGGTTGCCCCTGCCACAGAATTATGGCCTGAAAATTCCGCCAAACTGGCCGTGTCGCGATTCAGGAATTGCCCTGCTACAACGACTGCGCGCTTACTGGCCTCATTGAGGAGTTCATTGGCTCGGTGTTTGCTCATCGCTGTATTATAACCCGCAATCCCTGCGACAGAGAGTACCCCCATCACGGCCAGCACCCCC
>DFKU01000035.1 GCA_002373615.1 Alphaproteobacteria bacterium UBA3637
CACTATGCACACGTTGACTGCCCGGGACACGCTGACTATGTGAAAAACATGATCACCGGTGCTGCCCAAATGGACGGTGCTATCTTGGTGGTGTCCGCTGCTGATGGTCCTATGCCTCAAACACGTGAACACATCTTGCTCGCTCGTCAGGTCGGTGTGCCTGCCATCGTTGTTTTCTTGAACAAAATGGATATGGTGGATGATCCTGAATTGTTGGAATTGGTGGAACAAGAAGTCCGTGATTTGTTGTCCTCTTATCAATTCCCAGGGGATGAAATTCCTATCATCAAAGGTTCTGCTAAAGTCGCTTTGGAAGGCGGAGATCCAAAAATGGGTCGTGATGCCATCATGGCTTTGATGGATGCAGTGGATAACTACATTCCTCAACCAGTGCGTCCTGTGGACAAACCTTTCTTGATGCCAATCGAAGACGTGTTCTCCATCTCTGGCCGTGGTACAGTGGTGACCGGTCGTGTGGAACAAGGTGTCATCAAAGTCGGTGAAGAAGTTGAAATCGTTGGTCTTCGTCCAACACAAAAAACAACCGTTACCGGTGTTGAAATGTTCCGTAAGTTGTTGGATCAAGGGGAAGCCGGTGATAACATCGGTGTGTTGCTCCGTGGTACAAAACGTGAAGAAGTTGAACGTGGTCAAGTTTTGGCTGCCCCCGGCACCATTACCCCACACACAGAATTTGAAGCTCAATGCTACGTTCTGACAAAAGAAGAAGGTGGACGTCATACCCCATTCTTCACAAACTATCGTCCTCAATTCTACTTCCGTACAACTGACGTGACAGGGACAATTGAATTGCCTGCCGGTACGGAAATGGTCATGCCTGGTGATAACACCACAATGACTGTGAAATTGATTGTGCCTGTGGCTATGGCTGAAGGTTTGCGCTTCGCTATTCGTGAAGGCGGCCACACAGTCGGTGCTGGTACAGTGTCCAAGATTATCAAATAACCTTTGATAGTTTGAAAAAGGGTCCCTCGTCATTTGGCGGGGGATTTTTTGTTGCATTTTGTTTTAGTTTTGGCTATAATCAGACTGTCCTTTGGGACAGTGGGTTTGAAAGCCCTAAACCAGACTAAAGGGTATATGCCCTTTAGTCGTTGTTCACTCAACATGTAAGGTTTTTCTTACTATCTATTGAGTGGATTTCTGCTGAATATATTGAATAGGCAGAACTATAGGTTTATAGCTTTCAACGTCCACTCACTTTTAAAGTGAGTTTTTTTTGTGTTAAGGAATGATAAAAGGAGTTGATTTATGGGAAAAATATGTTCGTTTTTTGGGCACGCAAATTTGGAAGGCAAAGCCTCAGAAATTGCCCCTCAATTGCGCCAAGTAATGGTTGATTTAATTAAAAATGGTGTCGATACTTTTTATGTGGGAAATCACGGGGAGTTTGATATTTTGTCCAGCAAAATTGCTTGCAACCTGAAAACGCTTTATCCTGAAATTCAAGTCATTGTTGTTTTGTGCTATCCCAACGAACTGCAATATTTAAAATGTTCTTTTACAGACTTTTTAATGCCCCCGGAAATTGTCGCAGCCCCAAAACGCGCCTGCATTGTGAAACGCAATCGCTGGGTGGTGGATCATTCAGATTTTATTGTCAGTTATATCAAATACCAAATCGGTGGCGCTTATGAAATCTGGCAATACGCCCAAAAATTAAAGAAAAAAATTGTAAAACTTAACACGATAGCTGAAATCAAGTAAAAGGGCTTGACAGCAAGGGATAAATGTGGTATAATGTTGTCCTACAATCTGAGCGCGGGGTAGAGCAGTCCGGTAGCTTGCCAGGCTCATAACCTGGAGGTCATGTGGTTCAAATCCCATCCCCGCAACCACTAAACACAAGTCGTCTAACAAGGCGACTTTTTCTTTATTTTTCAAGCACTTATAAAAGTTCGAATGTTGAAAGGCAAAAAACAGCCATTTTCTTGAATTTACGAACTTTTAAGACGAAAAATCCTTTAAAATCAATGTAGGCAGTCTGGGAAGCAAAAAAGTCAATCCCAGGAATTTGCAATAATTTTCTTAAATTTTAAATAAAGCGAAATGAGTAAAAAAATCCCGAAATTCAATGTCGAGAGTCGGTCGGCCCCGGCCTATTTGCTCCGCGCGCTAAAAATATCCTATAAGCTCTTTCTTGTTTAGCTTCAACACCGCCGTATGATTTTTGAGCCAACCTTTTTAGAAAAGGAGTTTTTGCTTCCCTTTCTAGTTTAGCTTGTTTTGTGTTTTCATCTACCGCTTGTTGTACAGTATATTCCATACCCAACTCCTTTCAAAAATTTCTCTTCAAAAGAAATGTACTAGAAAAAATTTAGGAAAGCAAGACTTTTTTATAAAAAATCCATATATCTTTAAAAAAATGGTCTTTCAGTTCGTGAATTGCGCACTGTGCCCAACCAAAAAGAAAAATGTCCCGTTTATCGGGGCGTTTTTGTTTTTTTATGGGGTGGGGGTGAACCACAGGTTCGGCCACTGCGTAAATAAAAAATGCCCAGTGAGCATTTTTTATGTGCCAAGCAATGAGACACTATGAATCCAAGTGGTAACGCCGGGTGAATAGATGTCGGAATTGACAAAGCCACCTGAAACGATGGCTTTTTTCTTTAGTTACAAGGCCTTTTAAAAGTTCGAAACTGGAAATTCGAAAAATGGATGTAAAATCACGAGTTTCGGACTATTTTAAAAATTTCAAATAAGATTTTTTCCAATCAGGACGCGTCCCATCTTTTCTTTTAGGATTCATACTGCCAAAAAGGTATTTTGGATCATTTAAAACCTCTATTTTTATAACTTCTGATTTTTTAATATTCCAGATACACGCTTGCCACACATTTGACTTTAAATCAAATATCCGAGACCATGTTTTTTTTATTTTATTAAATACCTTGTAATTTGTCAACAAGATTCTTTAATTCTTGTATCTTGCTTTTAGGGGTATTTTCGGGTATAATAAGTCCAACAAAGGAGCCAAAAATGAAGTTTTTAGATGAAGCCAAAATTTATATCAAAGCCGGGGATGGTGGGAATGGTGCCAAGTCCTTTCGCCGTGAAAAATTCATTGAATTTGGTGGCCCTGACGGAGGAAACGGGGGCGCCGGTGGGGATGTTGTTTTTGTGGCGCAAGATAACTTAAATACCTTGATTGATTTTCGGTATCAGCAACACTTTAAGGCTGAAAAGGGGCACCCCGGGGCGGGCGCCAATCGGACAGGTGCCAAAGGGGAAGACTTGATTATCAAAGTGCCTGTCGGGACTCAAATCGTGGCCGAAGATGGCAAAACAGTTTTAATCGATATGTTAGAGGTAGGGCAAACCTTTACCGCTGCCCGTGGTGGTCGTGGGGGCAGGGGAAATAACTTCTTCAAAACCTCCACCAACCAAGCGCCTGAATTTGCCGAAGAGGGGGGGGAAGGCGAAGAATTGTGGGTATGGCTTCGCCTGAAATTGATTGCTGATGTGGGCTTTGTGGGGTTGCCGAATGCAGGAAAATCCACTTTGTTGACAGCCTTGACACGCGCGCGTCCCAAAATTGCAGATTACCCCTTTACGACGATCCACCCGAATTTGGGGGTGGCTGATGTGGATGGGCGTGATGTGATTTTGGCAGACATTCCGGGACTCATTGAAGGGGCGCATGAAGGCACAGGCCTTGGTATTCACTTTTTAAAGCATGTGGAACGGTGTCGTGTACTCATTCATTTAATTGATGCGACGGCCGAAAAAGTGGGGGAAAGCTATAAAACTATTCGTAAAGAATTGGAGGCCTATAGTCCGGAGTTGGCGGCAAAACCCGAAATTGTTGCCCTCAATAAATGCGATAGTTTAACGCCCGAAGAAATCAAGAAAAAGATGACCTCTTTAAAGCGTGTGGCTAAAAAAACGCCTTTTGCGATTTCGGCCGTTGCCCACCAAGGCACGAAGGAATTGATGCGTGCCGTTATCCCGTATTTAAAATAAGGAGCTACAATGGAAAAATCAATTTTAGATGATTATTTTGAAAAATCCGAATTTAAGGGGCGGGTTTGTGATTCTCCTGAAGAAATTGCAGAGATGGAAGAAATGAACCAAAAAATGAGAAAGGTTGTTCGGGAATATAACCATAAACACGCTCTATCGGTATGCGCGGCGCGTCGTATGATTTTGGACAGATCCCGTTAAATCCGTTTAATCTCTATCCCGACCACGCCATATTTTTGTTGATTTTCGGGGGTATAAAATTCCTGCAAACAATCTATTAATTCTTCTTTGGTGGAAAATCCGGCTTGTTGGGGTTGAATCATATCACATAATTTATCAAAATTTGGAGCGCGATGCAAAGCAACCACCTGCGCCACGAATGTATCGTTCGGATCAGATAAGTCCGAAAAAGTAATGCTGTCCCCCACTTTAATCAGTTGGCGCTTTTCGTCCCAGAGCCTTAATTCAATGGTTTTAGTACCCTTTTTTAAAAGTTGATAATATTTTGTTTGAACCTTCATTGTATGCATGGTGCCTCCTTGATAAAAAAGAAAATTTCTTGTATACTATATATCAAGGTGGTTGATTATGCAAATAAAAACAGAGCGTTCTTTTTTTTCAGAACATGAAGCATTGTATAAAGATGTTTTTGAATTGACGCAAGCAATTACGCAAACTTACCCTAATTATCCCTGTTGGTATCATCACACTTTTTTGAATGGCCTTAAAAAAGGGAAAAGGGCCTTGATTATGGCCAAAGAAAAAGGAAAATTAGTTGGGGTGGCGTTGGTAAAAAATACTCCGGAAGAAAAGAAGTTGTGCACATTGTTTGTGCGTCCCGAAAATCGTCGCCAAGGAATCGGTCAATGCTTATTGGTTCAAGTCCTGCAGGAGTTAGGGCAAAAACCTTTAGTCAGTGTTTCAGAACAAAATATGGCAAGCGTTTCTTCTTTGTTTAAACGGTTTAAGTTCCATTTATCAGCTTGTAAAAAAGGCATATATTTGCCACATAATACGGAATTTTATTTTAATGATGAGAAAGCAGATGTCATCCGACAAGGGTTGATTCCTGTTTTAATTCAGCGCGCCAAGAAATTGCAAAAATCTTAAACTTTTCCCAAGGTTTCCAACAAAACGGTGCCTTTTGCGTTTCGGGCCTGCATATATTGACGGCGCAAAGTATCACGTATATAGTGAGGGTTAGGAATCTTACGCATCACAATGGTTCCGGTTTTATCGGAAGAGCTAATCGTGACATCCCCGATATCTGCCCATACATCAATCATGCTTTGGTTGGCCACCGAATCCACCACACGGAACAATTCAATTTCGTCGACAGATTTTGTAAAAATGCCTGAAATGATAATCAAACGTTTATTTGTTAAAGAATAAGAGGTAAAGATTCTTTTATAATAAAGGGCAATTAAAAACATCCCTAAAGTAATCAAGGTTAAAAACCAATACCAAGGATTGTATTTGACATCCGCCAAAGAACCGGTGACATTCCAAAAAAATTGTTCATCACCACGGACGACCTTTTGTAAAATGGGAAAATCTGACATAGTGCCTCCTTTTTATTCATTTTAAAATCTTCTTTTTTAAAAAGCAAGTCTTTTTATCATACAAAAATATGTATTTGACATATAAGGATATTTATTTTAAAAAAGTTTTCAAAAAACACTGGAATTTTTTTTAATACATGCCCAAAGTTTTATTGCTTCAACTGATTAAAAACAATGAAAGGAGAATCATATGAAGAAAGTATTATTATCAACTTTGGCAGCGGTTACATTATTGACTGCCGGCGTTGCCAGTGCAGGCAATGATTTTTATTCACCCAGCCATGCTTATGCGGTCGGCCAATTAGGATACGGCTTCGGTGATAGTGACTATAAAGAACATGGAATTATCAATGTTGGTATGGGGTACCATTTTAACCAATATATGCGTTCTGACTTGACTGTCGGATGGCGTGGATTTGGTAAGGTGCGTATCGATGACCACAAAACAGACATTTGGTCTATCCCGGCATTGATGAACGTCTATGCGACAATGCCCATCAGCCATGGCTTCAGTGTGTATGGTATGGGTGGTTTAGGTATGGCCATGAACAGAACCGATAAAAAATCCGATGTCTTTAAAGCCAAGACAAAATTTGATTTTGCATGGAATATTGGGGCCGGTGTTGATTATCAATGGTGTGAAAATATGTCTGTTGACTTGGGGTACCGCTTCACTGACTTAGGTCAAGCCCGTGTTAAAAACACTGACGGGTACACCGGAAAGACAAAAGCAGATTTACGTTCTCACGATATTCTGTTGTCTTTGCGCTATTATTTTTAGTTGGGGCGCACTTAGGAAGAACAGGTCTGATTTTAGGACCTGTTTTTTTCGTGAAAAGTTCTTGCATTTCCATCCAAAATACTTTAGGGTAAAAACGGATACCCTAAAAAGTATCCTTTGGTGCCTGAAAAGGTGCCAGAGAGCCTTCAAAAGCTCGCTGTCTTGGGTGAGTTGTATCAACTAAATGATACGTTGAAAATTTTTAATTTTCTGCTCACCTTTTAATTCCCGACCATGGTTGGGGAGCCTTTGGTGTATGTTCAGGGAAATTTTATTTCCTAAAGACCATTGGGGTCATGAAGATAGCTGATTTTTGAACTCTCCGGCCACCTTGAAGGTGGCGTTTAAATTAAACAAGGAGATGACAATGAAAAACAAAACAGAATCTGGTCGTACATTACTTGAAACTTTGGCTGTGATGGCAATTATTGTTTTATTCGGTATATTTGCAATCCGTTGGTTTAAGGGGGCTGTTGCCAGGCAAGAAGCTGACCGTGATTACGAAGATATTATGACCGCAATTACCTCAGTTTATAATCGGGGAACAAAACGTACGAATAAGGGAATTGCCGATACCTTTTTAACCTATAATAAAACGCGTTCTGGAAAGCCCCTAACTATATCCTATAACTGCCCGCAAGATTCCACCGCCATCACGATTAAGGTAGATAATCTGGATGAAGAAGCTTGTCGCCATTTAATGGAAAAAAATTGGGATAGTCCCTATCAAGCATTATTTATGCTGCGTGGGGAAACAGGGCAAAATGTGTGCGCTTGGGATGGAGATAAGGCAGGGCTTTATCGTTTAGCCGGGCCTTCCGATTGCACCAAAGCGTCAGCCCCCGAAAAGGGAAGCTTTACAGTGGTATTCAGTGATATGAAGCATCCCGCTCAATGTACAACACACGATGATTGCAAGACCAGCTGTGGTACCTGTGATGAAGAGTTGCACCGCTGTGTGGGGGAATGTTTAAGTGTTTGTACCCCCGATACAGGCTGTGGCGAAAATGAATGCGTAAGGTGTGATAATGAAACTAAAACTTGTCGCAACCTGTGTACCCCTGTGGAATATCTGGAATCCACCGGCACACAGTGGATTGATACAAATACGCCTGATTTAGAGCATGTTGACTTTTCCTTTGCAGTAAGTAATGCTTCGGCAGATGTAAAATTATTTGGTAATGGTAGAGCATATCCGGGATATTATCAACTTGCCCTTTATAAAGGTAAATTCAGAGGCACAACTCTTGAAGTAAGTGACAACCAATGGTATAATATTTCTATTGATACAACTTCGACACCCACTCTTACTATATCAGATGGTATAAATACAACTTCTTTTACAAGTTGGTTTCGCCATCGTACGCGGGATGCTGCAGATACCACTTTAGGAACAGCAACTCCTTTTATTGGATGGATAGAACCATCTGGAACAAACTATAATGGTAATTATGTCAGAACATGGATTAATGTCATAAATACAATGAGTGTAAGAAGATTTATTGGGTATAAAAATGGCATCCTTGTCCGCGATTTTATCCCCGTTCTATCGCCTGATGGGGTGCCGGCCATGTTTGACAGGGTGGAAAAGAAACTTTATTATAACCAAGGGACGGGGACATTTAAAACAAATTTAACCAAGTGATTTTTTGCTTGACTTTTCATAATAAATCGGCTAAAATAAATTCACTTTAATTTAAAGAAAGGTTTTACAATGGCAAAAAAGACGTCAATCAAATTGAAATTAGAAGGGTCCAATGGGTACTTTTACACCGCTAAAAAGAACCCCAGAACTCATACCGAAAAAATCAAACGGCGTAAATACAATCCAAAAACACGCCAACACGAGGAATTCGTCGAAAAGAAGATTAAATAAAAAAGGCCCTCAATAAGAGGGTTTTTTAAGGAATGAAAATGTCTCAAAAAAAATATGTTAAAGCTGAATGGCTGGAGGGCGTTTTGTCCCCAGAAAGTGTGGATAACATAAATAACAATTCATATTCGGTTATGTTTATGTGTGAAGCAAAGCGGATTTTGGAAAAGCAAAGAAAAGAGCACGCCCCTTTGATTGCCAAATTAAAAAAACGTCAACAAGTAATTCAAAAAGAAAGGTAAGAAGTTCCCCCGATATGGGGGACTTTTTTTGATTCTTGCAAATTATTTTTGTTTATGATACAATACCCCTGCCCGAAAGGGTGGGGTTTAACAGCCTCTATTCGTAAATGTCCAATTGGACAATATCTTTCAATCGGTAAAGTCCGGTTGGATGGCCACCAAATAAGGGACTTTGTCTTGAATAGGCGGCGCTATGTTTACGAATAGCTGTTAACTCCAACCACTTTTTGGGTGGTTTAATTTTTTTTCAAGGAGTATAATGATGAAAAAATTCTTTTTAATTTTAATCGCGTTTGCTTTACAGGCTTGCACCTATGCGGGGCCTTTTGTGACACATATATCACAAAATAAAGATGGGAGCTTAACTGTGGAAAAATGCATGGTGGAACACAATGCTTTTTCTGGCGCCGTCGCCACTACAAATTGCACCCAATCTAAAGTATAAATTCGCCCCTTTCGGGGCGTTTTTTTAGCAATCTTTTTTGGCTTCACCCTTTTTGGTGCCGCCTTTTTTGGTGCCACAACCGCACCCGCAATCTTTGCTTTCTGCCATCTTCCTCACCCCCCTTCCTTTTTTTAAAGGGGGATATTTGTAAGAATTTTCAATTTACCTTTTAGTTGGTATGAATTTAGCGAGAGTTTTGTTTTAAGATGGGGACACCAGAATTTGATGCGGAATTATTTTCAGATATTTCTTCCATGATTTTTCTGAAAGGATCTGTTTTGGGAAGATTCCTTAAAGCTTTTTTTTCGGCGTTTGTGAAGGGGCCCGATTCTTTTAAATTTTCTTTCAAAATATCCTCAAACATTTCTTTTCCTTCTTCCCCACATTCTTTTGTCCATTCGGCATAAGTATCCTGCAGTACTTTTATTCTGGAAAGTTTTCGTGGGGTGGCCAGTTCATCGGCAATATGTTGCGTTTCCCAAAGAATTTCTTTAGATGAAATATAAATTTTATCCACAAAATCAGTGTGGGTTATATTTTTAGCAACCCCTTTTAAACGATTATATTCAAAATGTCCTTTTGAAGAATGTTGATGGTTTTTGGCATGCCCGACACACAGGGCTTTTTCTTTGTCTTCGTCTGTTCCATAAACGAATCTGTGGGCGCTGTGCCAAGATTTTTTCTGATTATCGGCTTGACATAAAACACGACCATATTCTTCTTCGTGTACGCGTGCAGTATTTACCCCGGGAACATGCTCTTCAATTTCTTGAATGGCCTCCATATAACCTTGACTTGCCTTTTCTAAATCCTTGATGGATTGTTTTGTTGCATAAACGTGCATAGGATTAGTCCTTGTGTTTTTCCAGACGTTTTTTTTGTGTTCTTTTTAACAGAATTCGGGTTGCTTCTAGCATTCTTTTCTTTCTGGATCTGGTCAAAAGTCTTTGAGTTCTGATAATTATTTCGCTCAGTTCATCATCAACCAAAATGGCTTTCAAATTCTGTAAAATTAAATTTTCATTCTTTTGGGTTGGCAGTTGTCCTCTGTTTTGCCCAATAAAATTGACCAAAGTGCTTAAATAGAGGGGGTATAGTTCGCGGTCATATTTTGCGATTATCATATTCAGTTTTAAAACCCCCGCAGGATTAAAAGTTTTTATTTTTTGATTCAAATGAAACTCCTTGAAAAGGGCTCTTATTATAGCATAATTTAATGTTTTTGTCAATTTTTGTTTTGTTTTTACCCCTTGCTAATCGCTTTATGGTTTGGTATAGTAAAATCATGAAACGGATAATTTTATTTTTAATCTTGGCTGTGTCGGGGTGTGCTTATCGGAACCCCTTGGATCGGGCGGATTTTCGCTTTCAAACGATTATGGTGCCTCCTTATGTGCTTTCCAGTTGGTATC
>DFKU01000015.1:0-4600 GCA_002373615.1 Alphaproteobacteria bacterium UBA3637
GATTTTGTTGTTTATCCTGCGCATGGGGTGGGCCAAGTGAGTGAGCGACAAACAGCCACAGTCGGCGGAAAAGATGTTGACTTAATTGCAGTTCAATTTACAAAAGACAAATTAACAATGCGAATTCCTTCTGAGGATGCCATGAATAAAGGCTTGAGGGCCATTGTTTCCCCCGCCGTTATGGAATCTGTCATTACTACTTTGGGGGAAAAACCAAAAGCAAAACGTTTGCCGTGGTCTAAAAGGTCAGCTGAATATGTGGCAAAGATTAGTTCTGGCGACCCAGTCGCTTTAGCTGAGGTTGTGCGCGATTTATATCGTGATCCTGCCCTTGCTAATCAAACTTACAGTGAGCGACAATTATTCGAAAAAGCTTTTTCCAGATTGGCACCTGAATATGCAGTTGTTCAAAAAATTACCGAACAAGAAGCAAGCATCCAATTAGAATCTGTTCTGCAAGGCGCCACAGAAAAGATTGAAGCATAGCCACAGTGAAGGGGGGATCATTATATGCAGAACAAAAAATGGGGTAGCTTTTTTATCCAACTGGTTTTATGGGGATTGTTTTTCACGGGCCTTTTTTATGCATGGAAATATCCCCAAGTAACAAAGCGTCTATTTGCAGGGGTAACCTTCCCGACAATTAATCTAAGTGATGTTTGTCAAGCAATTATTTTCCTGATTGTCATTCTATATGTTTTCCGTTTTTTGAAAAATTTGATTTTAAAATGGTTAGAAAAAAATCCAAAAGAAGACAAAAGTGTTTACTATTCCATGATCAAGTTGTTGGGTTATATTGGATGGATTGTGGGGTTATGGGGATGTCTTTCCTTGATGGGACTTAACTTACAAAATCTGGCCATTATTTTTGGGGCCTTATCGGTCGGTATTGGTTTTGGTTTACAGACAATTGTGAATAACTTTGTGTCCGGATTGTTGATTTTGTTTGAACGCCCCATTTCTGTCGGGGATTGGATTCGGGTTGATGGCCAAGAAGGGATTGTTAAAAACATCCGTATCCGTGCCACAGAGCTGGAAACTTTTGATAAGTGCTCTGTTTTGATTCCGAATGCTACCATTATTTCAGGGGACGTAGTCAATGTGACGCGACGAAAAGAAGGGCGCATCATTGTATCCGTCGGCGTATCTTATGATTCTGATATGCACTTAGTCGAAGAGCTTTTAAGAAAATGTGCAAAGGAGCTTCCATTTGCGAAAAAATCTCTAGAACCCACAGTTTTAATGACAGAATTTGCAGATTCCAGTGTCAATTTTGAAGTACGTGTAATTATTGAAAAAGCAACCGATGGATTGGCGGCGCGGCATCAGCTGATGTTCGCTATTTGGGATGCCTTAAAAGAAAATAAGATTGAAATTCCGTTTCCTCAACGTGTGGTACATTTAGAAAAATGAAGAAATTAATTTTTGGATTTGCTTTATTTTTATCCGGTTGCGGACAACTTTCTCCTTTTGTTGATGCACATCGCGAAGCCGGTCAAGTACAACTGGTCGGACAATCCACCCCCGACAAAGTGGCCATTTGCTATAACCCCATTTGGTCTGATATAAGGGAAGTCGAAAACCTGGCCAAAGAAGAATGCGCCAAAACGAATCGCAAAGCTGTCTATGATGACAAAAAGTGGTTTTCGTGTCGCTTAGTTAATCCCAGTACTGCTTTTTATGATTGCAAAAAATTTTAATAATCGTCATTGGGAATAATTGCTTTTGCAAATTTTTTCCCCAGTTTTGTTTTCTTTAATTTTAAATTCGGAATGGCTTCTACAATTGCATCATGCAAAGTCTTTAAGTTGTTGGTATAAAAATGATCAGCATCAGGTAACAACCGATAATCAATATTGATATTTTCCGTCAAATCTAATTGTTCAGAAAGCAAGGAGACTGTTTTTTCATCTACAATAGTGTCACGTTCCCCCTGCACAATAACCCCTGAAGACGGACATGGAGATAAAAATGAAAAGTCATATAAATTCGTGGGGGGCGTAATAAATACAAACCCTTGAATTTCTGGACGACGCATTAAGACCTGAGCAGAAACCCAAGCCCCAAAGGAATAGCCAGCTATCCAACACTTTGTCGCATCATCGTCACGTGATTGCAGCCAATCCAAAGCGGCAATAGCATCCAATAATTCCCCCGCCCCTGTTCCATCAACTGTTCCTTGGGAATGCCCTACCCCATGATAGTTTAAACGCAAAGCAGAAAAACCCAACGAAACAAAGGCTTGAAAAGCAGCGTAGGTCACTTTGTTATTCATAGTCCCCCCTTGGGCAGGATTCGGGGGAAGCACCAAAACATAGGGTGCTTTAGGATTCTCAGATTGAAAAAAACGCCCCTCTAACCGTCCAAAAGGACCTTGGAAAAAGACTTCTGCCATATTCGCTCCTTCTCTTGAATTGCAATATTTGCCAAAAATAGTAGCATATTTTTTAAAAAAAATCAAGTTTTTTGTTGACTTTTACAGTAAAAAGAGGTATCATGGAGTCACTTGGCGGAGTAGCTCAGTTGGTAGAGCGGTGGAATCATAATCCATGTGTCGGGGGTTCGATCCCCTCCTCCGCTACCAAGTTTTGATTAAGCCCTTGGAAACAAGGGCTTTTTTGTTGCCTAAAATGCTGATTTTCAGGTGGAACACAGGACTGGGACTTTGGCACCGGGACACCGCGCACAAAAACAATCCTATGAATTGCTTTTATTTTACTTAGGTGGTCTAAATGAATGCGCAATTTACGAGCCAAGACCTAAGCAGATTCTCTTTGAAAGAGTTTTTCTAAATAAGCTCGCGCTGCCAATTTACGACGCGAATCAAAAGATTTCCTTCTTTCTTTTTCCTCTTTTTCTCGAAGTTTTTCTTGCTGATAATACTGTTTTCTTACGGCAATAAGGTGTTTTTTAAATTCTTTTTCTTGCTGCTTATGTGCAGTAGCGTTTATCTCGTCGATTTTTTCACACTCAATACGCCAACGGCGGATTTCCGCATTTTCGCGATAAATTTCTTCCCCCCAAATATTATGTGCAACAAGATAAATAGGACCTTCTTCCGGTCTTTTTGGTTTATCTTGAACATCAAAAATGTTTGCTTTCGAAGGCTCAAATTTCCCTTTTGACATAATAATATGTCCGTTTTCAAAAATCGTAAAACATTCTTTTTTAGTTGTTAAAATTTCTGCTATAGCCATCTTACTCTCCTTTGGTATCAAATATGGAGTGAATTGTACCATATAAAAATTTGTTTGTCAACCTTTATTTATTTTCTGGGATGGTGGTTTGAGGCTCCTAAGTGAGAGGTATTGAAAACAAAGGATTTTTCTTGTTAAAAGTTCGTAAATTTGCAAAAAGGGCTGTTTTTTGCCTTTCAACATTCGAACTTTTATAAGTGCTTGTAAAATAAAGAAAAAAGCAACATTTCTGATGCTTTGTGTTTAGTGGTCGGAATGAATGTGCAATTTACGAGCTCAGCTTTATTATTGACAATGTATATCTGAATAGAATATAATATATACAATATAATAAAATTGAAAGGTTTTTTCATGATAAAAAGAGAGAAATTAGAACAAATTCGTGATGACTATAAGGGCAGAAGAAAGTTAGCAAAACTTATTCAAGATTCTCGTCTATCTTCTATTAATGTGTCTGGGGATAAGGCAAAAGAAATTGTAGATAAAGTCTTTGAAGAAGTTAAACAACGGCGAATCAGGGATGAAATAATGAGATCTCAAGCTGTGAGGGAAACTCTTTTTCTTCGAATGCATATTTAATTTAACGCAAAATTTTCTGGGATGGTGGTTTTTGGCTCCCAGATGGTGCGTATTGATTTTAAAGGATTTTTCTTCTTAAAAGTTCGTAAATTTGCAAAAATGGCTGTTTTTTGAGGCGGGATTTATTCGGCTGACGCCTCACCCTAAAGGGCCGCCTAACGGCGTTGATTACGCTTTCGCTTCATCCGAACCCACTTCTTCGTGGCCTCAAACCCAACACATCCGAACGACAAAAAGACCGCCCAAATGGATGGTCTTTTGTCGTTGGTCGGAATGGATGCGCAATGTGCGAATTTTTATTTCATCATTAGAAATGATTTAGTCTTTAAATTTTTTGAGCCAAATTATAGTTTTTTTTAAAATTACAAAAAATTCTTTTTGTATAAAAAATACGCACAGCATTACACTCAAGATGACAAAAATCTCTAAAATTAATTTATTCCATTGAATACAATTGGTATAATTTTCTCCCATATTTAGTAGAAAATAGTTACCCCTGTAGTGACAAGAATGATTTAAATTTAATTGAAATCCCATTGGAGGAAATAAGCATGCGATTGTTATAAAAAAACAACAAATAGCTAAAATTCTCTTATTGCTTTCAGCTTTTCTGAAAGATAATTTATCTTCCTTTAATTTTAATACCATATTTATTCCTCCTGATTTCCTTTTCTTGCATTATATTTGATTATCATTTTTACGTCAATAAAAAAAAGACTTCTTGGGGAATTTTTAATAAACCCTCCAAATGTGTATGTTGAAAACAAAGGATTTTTTGTTTCAAAAGTTCGTAAATGGTTGAAAATGGCCAATTTGTGGCGGGA
>DFKU01000015.1:4769-8290 GCA_002373615.1 Alphaproteobacteria bacterium UBA3637
AACGGGACTTTTTTAATTGGTCGGAATGGATGCGCAATTCACGAGCTCAATTTATGTTGCAATATATTTTTATATTAGGTAAAATGAAAAGAAAAAGGAGAAAATAAAATGAAAAAATCGAAAATTATGAATGGTAATAAGATTATACCTGTGACCTTTTGTATTTATACGTTACTTGTTCCGTTAATCGCTTTTTTAATGACCTGTTTATATGATATGTCTGGGGTTACTTGTACGGATGCTTGTAAGGTATATCCTGATTCCACTTACCATCTTATAAAATTTTCTTTTTTATGTATTTGTGTATTAAATATTTTCTTATTCATTATTGCTAAAAAGTGGCTTAAAAACTTGGAAATTTGCATTTGGGCAATTATTTTAAACTGTGTATTTTGTCTATATGCTGCACTTCTCTCTATAGATGGATGGTATCTTATTCTTGTAATATGGCCTGCAATAATTACAATTCCCATCCAATTTTTTCTTTTAGGATATATCATTTTAAAAGAATTAATTCTGGGTATATTATTTCCTGATTATAACTGAATAATTCTTGGGATAGTAATTTTTGGTTCCCAGGGGACGAGTATTGATTTTAAAGGAAAATTTGAGTCCAAAGTTCGTAAATGGATGAAAATGGCCAATTTGTGGCGGGATTTATTCGCTTCGCTCACCCTTCGGGCCGCCTACGGCGTTGCCTACGCTAACGCTACGGCCGAACCAGTGGGCCCATTCACCCGCCGTCTCCACCAATTAAAAAAGCCCCGATAAACGGGACTTTTTTAATTGGTCGGAGTGGCGGGATTTGAACCCACGACACCTTGCCCCCCAGACAAGTGCGCTACCAGGCTGCGCTACACTCCGAACAGGTTCATTATATCCCATTTTTTCAAAAAATGCAAGAGGGGGTGAGCGAGATTCTGAAACAAGTTGTTCGCTAACGCTCATCCCTCGCACCTCGGGACCGCCTGACGGCGTCGCCTTCGGCTCAGAATGACGGATCATTTTTATACGGCCATCACATCTTGCAATTGAATTTGAATTTTTGTCTTGCCATTCCAGGTATCTTTTTTAAGCGTTCCAAGCAGATGAAAGGGCTGATTCATTCCTGCCAACAAAGCAGTACCGATTTCTGTATCAGCCACCTTAAAAGCAATTGCGTTAATACGCACACCGCTTGGTCCAGAAAAATTGCATGCCACATGGCCATTTTTGAGCAAATTCACATATACTAATCGTGCATTGGGAATTATAAATTTTGGTTCAGGATTGCCCTCACCATAGGGTTCCAAAGGATCTAATTGACTCAATAAATCCAAAGTAATTCCCCCAATATCCACCAGCGCATCAGCCTGTAATGAGGTGGGGTTATCTTTCAGGGCTTCCGGCGTAATCACTTCTTCCAAGTATTTTACAAAGCCATCCAGTTGATCCGTGCGTAAAGAAAAACCTGCCGCCATCGGGTGCCCTCCCCCACGTGTAATCAGTCCTTTTGTGAGGGCGTTCATAATAATTGTACCAATATCCACGCCTGCCACAGAACGAGAAGAGCCCTTGATTTCATCGCCTTCAATACTGAGGGCAAAGACAGGCAAATTATAACGATCTTTTAATCGGCCCGCCACAATTCCAACGACCCCTTGGTGCCAATTTTCGCCTTTGACGACCAAAAAGGGGTGTTTTTGAACTTCTGATTCCACCTGTTCCATGGCCTGAAGCATAACATCAGCCTCTATTTGTCGGCGAACAGCATTTAAAGATTCCAACTCTTCGGCCAATACAGCGGCTTTGACCGGGTCAGAACAGCTGAGGAGTTGCATGCCTAAATCCGATTGGCCAATACGTCCACAAGCATTCACGCGGGGCCCCAAGATATATCCCAAGTGATATGTTTGAACAGGGCCATTAATTTGTACACGTTGGCACAAAGCCATCAAACCTTTGTTACGTCCCTGTTTCATTTCGCGAAGTCCTGCCTGAACCAACAATCGATTGACGCCACGCAGGCGAACCACATCACACACTGTCCCAAAGGCAACCAAATCCAAATATTGTTTTAAATCTGGCTCGGGACGGTCTTGATAAAATTCATTTTTTCTGAGCTCTGCATTTAAGGCCACCACAAACAAAAAAGTAACCCCTACTGCCGCCAAATGATGACAGGGGTGATCTGCTGGTTCATCCAAGCGCTTGGCATTTACAACTGCATAGGCATTGGGCAATCGGCCTTCTGCATTATGGTGATCCAAAATAATGACATCCAGTCCTGCTTGTGTGCCGGCATCAATGGCTTCAAAGGCGGTTGTCCCACAATCCAAAGTCAAAACAACAGAACAGCCCTTATCCTTATATTCCTGCATTTTTTTGGCATTGGGGCCATAGCCATCTTCGCGATCAGGAATAAAAGTAAAAACACGGACACCAATGCTTTCCAAAAACAATTTCAAGGTGGCAGTTGAGGTTGCTCCATCCACATCATAGTCCCCCATAATCCCGATGGGCTCTTTCAGCATGATTGCCAAAGCTACACGCTGAGCCGCCTTTTCCATGTCTTTTAAAGTCGTTGGATTAGGTAAATCATTTCGTAAAGTAGGATGCAAAAATGTGTCCACTGTTTCCGGGGTGATTTCGCGTTCTACCATTAAGCGCGCTAACAAATTGGAAAGTCCTGCTTTTTGTTCCAGTGTTTGAACGGCATAATCGTCAGGATTTGCCACTTCCCATTGAAATCCCGTTAAAGATTTTTTTCCGCTTTCAAAAACCTGCATAAAAATTCCTTTCGTGAGTAGGATACATCTTTTTTTATGAAAAGACAACCCCCAACTTGACCTTATTTTGAAAGTTTGGTAATATATCCGTAATCAACAGGAGAAAGCAATGAAATCTTTTTTGAAAAAAATCCAAGAAATTCGCTTCGTTAAAAATTATAAACGGATGTGGCCTTTCGTGCGTCCTTTTTGGTTTCGGGCGTTGGCATCCATTTTAATCACAATTCCTATTGGGTCCTTGGATGCTGTTATCGCACTCGCTTTAAAACCGTTTATGGATACTGTTATTATGGATAAAGGGGGAGCGACACCTTGGGGACTCCCACTTTATGTCATTCCTATTTTGATTGTTGGTTTTACCATTATCCAATCTTTGTTGGATTATGGGTCGGCTTATTTGAACACATGGACGGGTGGTAAAATTACCATGGAATTACAAAAGAAAATGTATTCAAAATTATTGGCATTGGAACAGAGTTTTTTGGATAAATCCTCTTCAGGTGAAGTTTTGATGCGTTTCAATGGAGATGCAGCAACTGCCTGTGCAGGATTACTCTCTAATTTAAAGGTTTTTGTGACACGTATTTTTTCATCGATTACCTTGATTGGTGTGCTGTTTTATACTTCATGGCAATTAGCCGTAATCGCAATTATTGTTTTAGGCAGTGCTTTATATCCCTTGATGAAAATCAGAAAGATGATCAAGGATGTTGTCAAAAAATCCATTATTGTGGGGTCCAATTGTTTGACTGT
>DFKU01000009.1:0-11455 GCA_002373615.1 Alphaproteobacteria bacterium UBA3637
AATTTGACATTTTTCAATGGTCATGCGCCCATCTTTGTCTTGTGTTATTTCCGTGATAACCGGTTTGGAATAGGTGCAAGCACTGAGTAATAATCCAGATAAAATTAAAAACAGTTTTTTCATATTTTCTCCTTTTAAAAAAGTTAAATACCACCTTAAAAGTGGCTGGAGATAGAAAACTACTTAGCAATAGCACCGCATATTTGGCAAGCCTTATTTTGCGGTCATCCAACCGGACTTACCGATTGAACAGAATTCGCCCTGGTGGACGCGCTAAGTGAGGTTTTCTACGCCCCAGATTTCAGGACCCTTCCCAAAATCCACAGATATTCTATCATAACAAAAACAAAATTGCAACAGGTTGTCTTTTGGGGGGAATTTTGCTATAATAAAGTCATGACCGGTTTATTTGAAACTTTGACTGAAAAGCCTTTGGCAGACCGTCTTCGTCCCACGCATTTGGATGAAGTGGTGGGGCAGTCGCATTTATTGGGCGAAAAGGCACCCCTGGCCCGCATGATTCAAAATCAAAAGCTTTCCAGTTTTATTTTATGGGGTCCGCCGGGGTGTGGGAAAACAACCATTGCCCGCATTCTGGCCGAAACCGTGCATTTAAAATTTGTGCAACTGTCCGCCGTCTTTTCGGGGGTAGCAGACCTGCGCAAAGTTTTTGAAGAGGCCAAACGGACACGCCTGTCTGGACAAGGCACTCTGCTCTTCGTGGATGAAATTCACCGCTTTAATCGTGCGCAACAGGATGGTTTTTTACCCTATGTGGAAGATGGCACCGTGATTTTGGTGGGTGCCACCACGGAAAACCCCAGCTTTGAACTGAACAGCGCTTTGCTTTCGCGTTGTAAGGTCTTTGTTCTAAATCGGCTGAATAAAGAAGCATTGGCGACCTTGGCCGAACGCGCTGAACGGGTCATGGAAAAGCCCTTGCCGTTGGATGAAGTCGGGCGCGAGTACCTCTATGCATTGGCAGATGGCGATGGGCGGTATTTTATCAATTTGATTGAGGCGGTTTATCAATATGCGGTGGCGGATGAAATTTTGGATAAAGCGGAATTAGAAAAACTCTTACAAAAGCGCCTGCCGAATTACGACAAAGACCGTGAAGGGCATTATAATTTGATTTCTGCTTTGCATAAATCGTTGCGCGGATCTGACCCTGATGCAGGGCTTTATTGGTTGGCGCGCATGGTGGTGGCAGGGGAAGACATGAAATATATTTTGCGCCGGCTCACCCGTTTTGCATCAGAAGATGTGGGGTTAGCGGATCCGCAAGCCTTGGTGCAAGCCATCAATGCCTGGAACAGTTATGAACGCTTGGGCTCGCCCGAAGGCGATTTAGCGGTGGCAGGTTTGGTCGTTTATTTGGCAACCGCCCCCAAATCCATTGGAGTTTATCGCGCGTGGAATCAGGCCGTGAAAGTTGCACATGAAACGGATTCCCTGATGCCCCCAAAGCATATCCTGAATGCGCCCACCAAATTGATGGCTGAGGTTGGTTATGGCAAGGGCTATCAATATGACCCCGATACCAAAGATGGCTTTTCGGGACAAGAATATTTCCCTGATGAAATCGGGCATCGCACTTTTTATCAGCCCGCTGAACGCGGCTTTGAACGCGAAATTAAAAAAAGATTAGATTATTGGAATAGTTTAAGAAAAAAGAAAAATTAACGCGAGATAGAACTGCGGAAACTGGCATCTTCCTTTTGGGTACTAAAATTGTTGTAATTAAAGCTGTTATCGTTGACGCTACTGTTTGCTATGTCACTGATGTCAAATTCACTACTACGCAAGGCTGATCCAAAATTACTGACAGTATTGGTACCTGTGCCAACCCCTGTTGAATATTGAACAATTTTTTCGGCGGCAGCCAAGGTAAACAAAGCCACAGCAATCATGGAAAACCATTTCCAAGGGAGCTTGCCTGAGATGGCAGCCACAGCCACCCCGATTAAACCAAAACCCGCACAGACATAAACGGCAATACGTGCTTCTGTGAAAGTTGTATAAAGAGTATTAAGTGCGTTTGTAAAAGCCGAAGCATATCCTGTACCGGGAAATAAAAAAATCCCCATGATGCCCAAAAAAGTAATCATTTGGATGGAATTCAAAAAAAACTTTTTGTTCATCATGGGAGTATATTTTAATTTTGCTTGAGTTGAGCTTCCCAATCAATATTGCCTTCGTCTAAGCCATCTTTACCACCCTTAACGGCGTATGAAACAATCAAATCGGCGGCGGCAACAATAGCGAGTCCGGCGGCCAGATAGCCCAGCTTTTTAAAGTCGATTTTACCCATGATGCCACCGACGGCCAAAGCAATCAAACCAAAGGCGCCAATGACGTACACAATGACACGAACGTTTTTGAATACTTTTGCAAGTGTGTTAACGGCGCGAGTAAATGCGTCATCAGCAGCAGCATCAAAGCCCCAGAATAATAATCCTACGACCAAGGCAAAGGTCATATACTTTAATAAAGATTTCATTTTAATTTCCTTTCTGTTATTTTAACAAACTTAAAACCATTTTAAGTTATGCTTTCAATATACCAAATTTAAAGTGATTGTCCAGTCTTTTTTTATGAAAAATCCTAAAAAACTTAAAAAAAGAACATTTGTTAATAAAAAATTAACCTTTTCATTCTATGATAGAATAAACTTTTAGGGGCTAACAAAGGGAAAAAAATGCAACAAAAAAGTTTAATAGGGCTGATATTTTGCTTAAGTGTTTTGCCGATGACTCCATTGGCAGCGGATTTGTTGGCAGATGAACAAGGGCCAACGGATCCGGGCGCGGTGGCGACTGTTACGGCAAATGAAAATTTTTTAACGCCCACTTATGTTGCGCCCGTTTCTTCTGCTTCGTCCACGACAGCGGTGCCTTCCGAAGTAGATATATTAAATGAAATTTTCGGGTCTGCGTCCTCTCTTTCTGCTGAGCCGCGTGTGATTTCCGAACAAAAGACAATTCAGCACACTTTTTCCCCAAAAACAGGGGTGAAATGCCAGGAAGAAACACCTTTGTTGACGTCTCTTCCTCCTTTGTATCAAGCCCCGGTAGAGGATGCTTTTATTGAGCCTAAAAAGCCTGTCTTTAATCAAACCGGACTTGCTGATCAGGCGTTGGCGATGGCGGGTTCTGTTTCCTCCGGAATTGGAATGCCACGCGAAATTCGCATTAAATTTTATCCGAATCAAGCCACTTTTTCGGCGCAAGCTTTGAAATGGGTAAAATCCTTTGCTGTTCACGTTGTGAATAATCCAACATTGTTGGCTGAAATCCGCATTAGCAGTGAAAACCCGCAACTTCAAGAAAAGCGCTTAAGTATCTTAATCCAAATCTTGAAAGAAGTGGGGGTCTCTGCCCATCAAGTGCGTTTGTATAAAACAGGTCGTGACGAAAATACTATTTTAATGGGATATGTAAATAATCCTGACTATACAATGCCAGGGAATAACAAAACAAAAGAAAGGGTGCAAAAAACGATAAATTGGTAAAAAAAAGCTTGTATCTTTTTTGAATATCGTGTATTTTGACAGAATAAGGGAGTGGGAAAATGAAAAGAATACTTTTTAAAAATTTGATTTTGGCGTCAACATTTGTTGCTTCTTTTCCGGGTTTGGCCGGTCAATTTGTGGACTGTTCAAATGGGAATGCAAATTGTGATGTTTTGTATGCGTCTGATGAAGTGTTTTTGGGGACGGATTCTGGTGTGACAGGTGGGGTCCAAGCCAACGATTGGACTATGTTAAAAACAAATGATAAGCCCTTGGCCGAATCAAGGCCCGTTTCTGCTTTGCCTGTGGGGAATGAAAGTAATTATCGGGTCGTTTTGCCCAAAGGGGCAACGGTTAATTATGGCCCAAGTGGTGTGGTTGTCCCCAATAAAAGAACAAATTCCCGGGTAGATGTAATGCCGGACGGGTCAGTTCAAACAACAACCGTTGAAGTGACAACTGAGGCTACCCCAACAGGATATCAAGAAAAAACACGCCGTATTGAACGGCTGGACACCGAAAAACAAGGGGCTGTGTGGGTTGAAAAATCCTTGGCTGATAAAGTAGATTATGGAGATGGTGTTCATGATTGGGAAGCCCCGCGCGGAGAAACTTTACGTTCTTTGTTGATGCAATGGGGGGAAGTATCCGGTTGGACTGTTGTTTGGAAATTGGATAAAGATTATAAATTAGAGGCAGGTGTTGTTTTCCGTGGCACCTTTACCGAGGTTGCCAGTGCTATCATTCGCACTTTTGCACGGGCAATTCCTGCACCAATCGGAACTTTCTATAAAGGGAATCGTGTATTAGTTGTCAGTATTCAGGAGGATGAAAATGCGCATTAAAAATTTAACATTAGCATTGTTGGCAGGTTGTTTTGTTTTGGCGTCTTGCAATAAGTATGTGGCCGAAACAGATAAGCGTATTGAAACAACTTTAGCGCGTGTGGAAGAATATAAGGAAGTGGGCGAAATTCCTGATTTACCACAACCGGTGGATACCGTACGCGTTCAAAATGACATTTGGTTAGGGGCAGCCAGTACTAAGATTATGGAAGGAGAGGCTTTGCCTTCCTGGGTGGAAAAAGAAGATGGCATTACGATGGCCATTTCCGAAGATGCCAAATTGCCAGATATTATCCAAGAAATTTCAGATATGACAGGGATTACCATTCGTATGGATGATTTAAAGGCCGAAAATGCGATTCCTGAGGATACTGTTCCTGTTAAATATTCTGGGAAACTGAGCGGACTCTTGAATTACTTATCCAATCGTTATGGCCTTTATTGGCGGTATAAAGATGATGTGATTACCTTTTATACCCAAGAAACACGTGTTTTTACGGTGTATGCACTTCCCACAGAAACTTCTTTGCAAGCCAGCATGTCTGGGGCAACTATGAGCGAAGGCGGCGGTGGGAATGCAACCTCCAGCCTGTCTGTCAGTTCTGATTTAAAAATTTGGGACAGCATTGAAGAAGGCGTCAAACAAGTTGTGGGTGATAATGGCAAACTGTCTTTCAGCCGTGTGGCCGGGACAGTGACCGTGACCGCCAGTCCGTATATTGTGCGTAAAGTGGCAGCCTACATTGCTAATTGGAACGAAAAACTTTCGCGTCAAGTGGCCATTACTGTGCGGATTATGCAAGTGACCTTAAATAATGAGGATAATTATGGCTTGGATTTGAATGCAGCTTTCAAAAGCAGCCGGATTTCCAGCACCTTTATGTCTTCTATTCCTGAAGCAGGGGCCAGTGCTGCAACAGGAAATTTAGCAATGACCTTGTTAAAACCTGGAAAATGGAGTGGTTCTAAAGCAATCATCAATGCCTTGTCCACTCAAGGAAAGACCCAAATGGTGACCTCTTCTTCTGTGACAACTTTGAATAACAAGGTGGCGCCTGTTCAAATTTCCACTTCTAAAAACTACTTAAAAGAAATTACAGTAACGACTTCAGGATCCAATGATGATAGAAGTACGGATACCGATTACGAAGTGGATACTTTGAATTATGGGTTCACCATGGAAATTTTACCACGTATTTTGGATCATGGGCGCTTGATTGTTCTGTTTAATTTGTCTATCACGGATTTCTTGGGTTTTGAAAAAGTGGGGACTGCAGACGGGGACAATAGTTCCGGCTCTGGTTCAGGTTCTGGCTCTAGCAGTAATGATTCGGAATCAGAAGTCACTAATTTGCAATTACCGACAATGCAAATGCGTGGATTTGTGCAAGAAATTGCTATGCGCTCGGGTCAAACTTTGGTTTTGACTGGTTTTGAGGATTTGCAAGAAAGTACAATAACCTCTGGTATCGGTAAACCAAAGATGGGATTATTGGGGGGAACAGCTTATGATACTTCCGATCGTCGTGTTTTGGTGATTACCATGACCCCGGAAGTGTTGGAATCGCCTTTGTCCCCTGAGGCTTTAATGAGGGATTATTAAGGAGTCACAATGGACGAATCAATCCAGATGCCATCAGAAGCGCCGGAGCAAACCAGATTGAGATCTTCAACCGGGGTTGTTTCCGTTCATGGCCAACGCTATGCGGTGGGGTTGATTTGGCAACCCCTGCAGAACTTGGATGATCCGATTTTGGAGGTTCGTGAAACTGCTGAATCCGAAATGGGGGCGGATCTTTATTGCTTGCGTCCGGCGGCGACGCCTCAATATGGTATCGGGCGTACAGAGCTGGAACACCGGGATGGTATGCCTTCTTTGGCGGCGGCCGTGGCGTCATTTTTTGCTGATCAATCTTCCTTATGTGCTGTTTTTAAAGTGGATGAAGGATGGTGGTTGATTGCCATTCGTAATGACTTGATCTTGGCCGAAGAAGATGTTGTCTTTTCCAATGAAGATGAAGCCAAGCGGGCCTTTGCCTCCATGATGGCCGTGCCGGATTGGGGATTGCGTATTGTTCCATCTGAATGGCAAATGGAAGGAACGGAAAATCGGGATTTAAATGCTATTTTACAAAAAGCACGCAAAATTCGTTTGCAACCAATTAATGCTGTTCGTCGGACAAAGTTCTTGTTAATTATTGCCATTTTAATTGTGGCGATAGTTGTTTGGTTGATATATTCTTTGATTGCTTTGTGGAAAAATGTCTTTCCACCAGAAAAAATCCGAGTAGTGGAACAACCGACTGTTTTACCGCCTGTCAGACCGGAACCTGAAAAACCCAAACCTTGGGAAAAGGTGGTGGATTTATCGGCTTTCTTTAATCAATGTTGGACCAGCAGTTATCAAATCCGTTCCATTATTATTCCTGGTTGGACTATGGGAGTTATTGAATGTACGCCGACTGGCGCCAGCACTTCATGGCGTTTGACCAACATTCAAGAAGGAAGACTCTCATGGATGAATTTTGGATTGGACGAATATCAACTGGAAAATATGAAGGTAGATGTGTCGGCCGGTGGTGATTCCGCAAATGGAACTTTGCCTTTTTCAAAATTGCCTATGGTTGCTTCTGTGCCAAAGTTAACAGCGGTGGAATTGGACAATGATCTGAAGGAACTGAAACAAGCGGCCAATTTGACAGGCTTCCAATATTCTCGCCAAACGATTTTGGATCCCCCTAATCGACCAGACGGTACAAAACCTGTGAACCAAAAATCGTACACATATTATTCGTTTACGTTTTCAAGTCCGTATTCACCCCTGGACTTGAAAAAGGAATTTAGTAAATTTTCGGGCTTGGAGTTTTTAAGAATTCAAAATACGCCTCAGGGTGGTGATAATAATTGGATATATGAAGGGAGAATTTATGCAAAATAAATATATTTCTTTAATTGGTTTAGTTGCTTTCTTAACCACGACGGGTGTTGTGGCACAAGAGGTTGTTCCACAACCCGATGCCCCAGCGGTTGCTCAGGAAAATTCTTTAGATTTACTTTCTGATTTTTCGGCAAGTGTGGGTCAAAAAGAAACGGTTCCTTTTCCTGCCAGATCTTCGTTGGATACAATGGAATTAGCTCCTTTACCCGGAATTTATGAAACGAACATTAATGGGCCTCAACCAATGGCCGAATCCGTTTCTGTCAACGATACCCCCAGTGAGCAATTGTTGGGCCGCTTAACACCTGAAGCTTTCAAGGAGATGGCTGAGTTAGAACGAGATGCGGCATATTTAAAATTACAAATTCAAAAAGAACAAATGAAGAATGATTTGGAAAACATGCGTGCAAACTATCGTCAGGCCAGATTGGATGAAATTGCCAAGCGTGAGGATGTGATTAGAAGTCGTATTCAATGGTGGCAGGAACAAGAAAAATTGCGTCAAGAGGTAGAAAAAGAACGTCAAGAAGCTGAAGAGGTGAAAAACCAAATGGCTGAAGCTGAAGCGTTGCGTGTTCAATTGGCTGCTGAAGCTGCTAATCAAGAACAACCAGAAGAAGAACCCGTGGAAGAAATTTTGACACCAACAACACCGGCAGTTGCCTTGTATGAATTGGTGACAGTAAAAGGAACCAGAGGAAATTTGATTGCTAAAGTCAAAAATACTGCAACCAATGAAATTTCATCTGTCAAGGTTGGGGATAATTTGAACGGGGAGGTAGTCACAGCCATTACTGCAGAAGGTGTGGTTGTTGATCGTAACGGAACTGAATACTTTATTAAGTTTTCAAATTAAGATAGAGGTTGCCAATGGATGAACAGGAACAAAAGCCGATTTCAGAGGGGGGAGCGATTTCGCCGGATGCATCCATAGATTCTCTGCAGGATCCACATATCTCTTCGGATGCTTCCTCAGATGATGTTCTGAGTCAGTCCCCTTCAATGATGAATGCTAGTCAGATTTTGGCGCCGCAAAAACCTTTAGAAGAAACTTTAAATACATTAAAAGAGTATCAGCCGGATTCAGAGCAGGAGGCTCCGCAATCATCCATTCAACCTGAGGTTGTCACTGCCGAAACAAAATTGACGGTTGAAGAAGATCCTAATTTTAAAGGGGATGAACCGGTTGACCAACCAGCTCCCAGCGGATCTTCTTACGTGACACCAGAATATGACAATAAAGATTATGGATCACAACAATTTTTAAAGGATTTATTTTCTAATGGAAACGAATGTGTGACTTCAAGCACAGGATCTTTCCCTGTCAATGATGAAACACGCGCCATGTTGGCTTTGTTTTCTAATGGCCGTTTATTTGTGACGGAAGATCATAAATACGATGGTCGTGTGTTGGGGTTTGAATATCTGGCTAAAAAGCGCCGTTTGCAAATTGGACAACCTGAGTATGTAACGGCCGAAGTTTTGCAAGAAATTTACAATTATGCCGTTCAAATGCATAATGCGGCGGCAATTTCAACAGATGATGAAACACAGCGTCAAACGCGTATGCAGCGTGACTTTGTGACGGTGATTTCGCGGGCAGCCATTAATCATGTATCCGATATTCATATTGTTGTGGCAGAGCATACGACAGTGATGTTTCGGTCCAACGGATTAATGCAAACAGAAATGGAATATAACAAAGAATGGGGAGAAAGCTTTGTGCGTGCAGCCTTTGCTTCGGCCGATATTTCTGATGCCAACTATGCCCAAAATGAATACCAAGCCGCCCAAAAACTGGGGCGTACGCCCTTGCGTGGATCCGGGGGGCGATTAGTACTCCCCAAAAATGTGTTGGGTTTGCGTTTGCAATTTAACCCGATTGCCTTTGGTTCGCGTTATGTCGTTATTCGTATTTTGTATGCGGATGAAACGGCGCCGGGGGAAGAATCCATTAAGGCATTGGGCTATGGTAAATATGAACTAGATTTATTCAGGTATTTGCGTTCTATTCCGACGGGGATTGTGATTGTGTCTGGACCAACGGGATCAGGAAAATCAACCACCTTGCAGCGGAATATGATTGCTATGCTTCAGGAACGCAATTATGAAACAAACCTGATTACAGTGGAAGACCCGCCGGAATACCCGATTCCTGGGGCCCGTCAGATGCCGGTGACCAATGCAGGGGTAGAAGAAGCAAAAGACCGTGAATTTACCAAGGCCTTGTCGGCAGCCCTGCGTTCTGACCCAGATTCATTGATGATCGGGGAAGTGCGTACTTTGTCAGCTGCCGACTTGGCTTTCCGTGGGGCTTTGTCCGGTCACAATGTGTGGACGACTTTGCATGCGAATACAGCGGCTGCGGTGCTATTACGTTTGCGTGATATTGGGGTGGAAAACTTTAAGTTGGAGGATCCTTCTATTATGCGGGGGATGTTAGCGCAGCGTCTTTTCCGAAAATTATGTCCACATTGTCGGGTGCAAGCACGGACTCAATTGGATAATCCAGCAGTTCAACGTTTACGTGAAGCCTATGGGGATATTGGGGTCGAACGCGCCTATTTACGGGGGCCCGGTTGTGAGGAATGTGATTTTCATGGGGTCAGCGGTCGTACGGCCATTGCTGAATTTATTTTGCCCGATGCGACCTTCTTGGATTTGATGTTAAAAGGGGAATCCCAAAAGGCAATGAATTATTGGATTACCGACTTGAATGGCAGAACTTTACGTGAAAATGCAATTGATCGTCTGTTTAATGGGATATTGGATATTGATGAGGTCGAAAGATGGACAGGCTTGATTAACCAAAACGCAACAGGATAAGGAGGTTAAATGGCAGCAAATGGAATGAGTTTTACGGGGAATCTGAACACATTTTATGCGCGCGCAATGGTGCGGTTGCATTCCGAAGATCGTTTGGAAATGTATCGTAAGTTGGCTGCCCTTTTGAAAAACCGTTTCTCTTTGATGGATGCCTTGGAACGCTTGCATCAAATTGCCAGTAAAGATGGGAAAAATAACGAAGATTCCATGGCTTTGGCCATCACTGCATGGATGACACAAATTCGAAACGGGAGCACTTTTTCTGAGGCTTTGTCTGGTTGGGCTCCTTCAACTGAGTTGTTGTTGCTTTCTGTGGGGGATGTGTCCAATTTGGAAACAGCCTTGCAACATACAGTGCGTGTGGTGGAAGGCATGAACAAGATGCGTGAATTGGTGTGGGGCGCGGTAGCATATCCTTTGTTTTTGATGAGTATGGTTATTTTGCTGATTTGGGGGGTGGCAAAATTCATGGTGCCCCCTATGATTGAAGCTGTTCCCGGCCTGAAATGGAAAGGGATTGCCGCCACCTTGGTGGATTTATCCGTTTTTGTGGACCAACATCCTATCTTGCTTTTTTCTGTCTTGCCGATTATTGTTGTTTGCGTATTGATTACCTTTCCTTATTGGAAGGGGGCAGGGCGGGCTACAGCGGATAAAATTCCCCCTTGGTCCATTTACAGAACATTTATTGGGGTCAGCTGGTTGTTGGCTTTATCGGCACTGGTCAGGGCGGGGATGCCTGTGTCGCGCGCGGTGCGTGCTCTGATGGGGAATGAAGCCAGCCCTTATTTAAAATATCGTTTGAACAGAACGCTTCTTTACATCAATAACGGTGATAACTTGGGGGAAGCCCTGTATCATACCCATTTGGGATTCCCTGATGAAGAAGTCGTGGGGGATTTGCGGATTTATGCCGAATTGGATACCTTCCAAGAGGCTTTGGAAAACTTGGCCAATGGGTGGTTGGAATCTTCCATTCGGGATATAGATAAAAAAGCCGCTATCTTAAATGGGGTTGCCATTTTAATGATTGCGGCGGTGATTGGCTGGGTCGTTTGGGGTACCTTTGAAATGCAAAACCAAATGGTCAGCGGTATGGGTTTAGGCGGCTAAAGGTTTCGCAGATCCCACATTCAAGGCACAAAAATTTAAAACTTTTTTGACTTTCGCCCAAAAATCATCATCCTTTGGGGTGGGGGTCAAAGCACTGATAGCGCTGGCTCCAGTCACGATGGAAGTCAATGCGATTAAAATATCGTTAAAGTATGTAATAATAAAGGTCATTTTTTCTCCTTTGTTGTTGTTTATATTAGTGAATGGACTCAATGCATC
>DFKU01000009.1:11597-12161 GCA_002373615.1 Alphaproteobacteria bacterium UBA3637
ATCAAAATAAGAAAAACTAATTTCATTGCTAATAACGCAATTCAATAATTTTTTCTATATTTTGGTTCATTTTTTATCCTATTTAAAAATCAGGTTAAGTAAAGCGATACAGATGGCTGTGGCGGTGGTGAGAGCAATCGCCCCTGTCAGTGACCGGATGGGCGCAATTTCACGGCGCAAGACAAATTCTTGCCTTAATTGATTATGAATTTCTTGGCAAGAGACTTTGTTTTGAACGCTGCCCATAAAATTTAAAAGTTCAGTATGAACGCCTGTGATTTGATGACATAGGTCGGATACTTGCTTTTTAATTTCCGCCAATTGTTTTTGTTGTGAATCGGCCAGCGCCATTAACCGGCCGATTTCCAATGAAAAGCTTTTGGGCATGAAACCTCCTTTAATTTAAGGTGTAAAATAAATGGTTACCGATATGGGCCGATGGAACCACACCCCGCGCCCAATACGGGTTGATTTGTATGGCGTGATAATGTGTGGCACCATGGGTGTTGTCGGCTAAATTCCCATGCAGAGCACGCAAAGCCACACGCTTGCAAATTTGATAAA
>DFKU01000073.1:0-1076 GCA_002373615.1 Alphaproteobacteria bacterium UBA3637
CAGTCAAGCTCACCTTTAATGACGACATGTCCGCCACCCCCAAAGCCTGTGATTTTGCTTCAGAAAGTGAATGTAGAGGGGGTGGCAAGACTTGGTGTAGTGGTCAAGGGACAAATGGCGCCTGTTCGGATAGTTCGGATTGTTGCGCAGGATTCACTGAAAATGCCTGCCAAACCTGTGATACAGAAACGGGAACAATCACGAATTTAACAGACAGCTGTGATCTATATGGAACAGCTGATGGTTTCTGTTATAACGGTTCTTGCATCAATTGCGATAATCTTAGTGGAACCAGTACATCCAACACAGGAGGGGTTGTCGCGGGAACAACCTGTCGGTGTGCATCGGGATATAAGTGGGATAGCACAAATGAAAAATGTGTTGCTGCAACACTAAACGCCACGTGCACCACGCAGGATGACTGCGGCGGATCAAACAGTGCTTATTTTTGCAAAATCACCAACTACACTACAAATGGCAGTTGTAACAATAGCAATACAAGTTATTTTGTAGAGGGTAGTTTGTCAGGCATTTGTCAACGCGTCAGCAGCGTTAGTTCCAACAGCAACGGGGGATATACGTGGACTACCACCACTTCAAATTGGTGGAGTTCTGACAATTGGTGTCGGGCACAAAATAAACACCTGATTGATGTGGATAACCTCAATTGCTATAAAGATGGAACCGCTACTGAAATAACAAGCGGTTCATCAAATAGTGGTTATTGTTGTAAAGGTGCCAATGGTCAATGTAGAAGCTATTGGAATGATGCCACGAATCGGGGCACATACTTCAGTGCCAAGATAGTGGATATTAAGGAGAAGGTGAATACGACAGCAACCTATTGGACAGCCAGTCCTTATGGAAACAGTAGCCAAAATTCCTGCCGCGCCCTCCGCGTGGAGCTTTACTCTGGTGATGTCACCGAATACAACCGTCACCTCGGCACCTACTCCGCTCTGTGTGAGTAGGCGGTGTAAGGGGGTAATTCTGTGCGGCGACTGGCCTCGAAACAGTCGCCGTTTTAGATCCTTCGCTGACACTCAGGATGACAAGTAAAGAGATTGCCACGCCCT
>DFKU01000073.1:1143-8821 GCA_002373615.1 Alphaproteobacteria bacterium UBA3637
CTCGCAATGACAGGAACTAGAGATCCTTCGCTGACACTCAGGATGACAGCGTAGATTTTAAAAATTCCTTGACAAAATTAAAAATTATGGTAAAATGAACATATATTCAAAGTCAAGGAGGGGACGATGAACATACCTTTTAAAGATTTAATTCAATTATCCAAGGATCACGCCCAAGTTTGGCCAATGGATTTAGCAAATGATTTAGAAGAAGAAGAACCCCAAATTTTACAAATGTCCCAAACCTATAAACAAATGATATTGGAACATTTGCATCCAGAAGAAGACACCCCAGAAATTCCCCCCGAAGAGGAGGAAGAAGTTTTTAAATCTCCTCTGCCAACCTTGGTAGTCCCTGGCTGGGATAATCCCAACATTAAAGGAACAAAAAACTGGGCAGATTTTGAAAACTTGATTTTATTTTACACCATTGGAAAATTAGCTATCGCCAGTAACTTTCAAAATCAAAAAGAGTATGATCAGCAAGAATTAAGGGGGGCAATTGAGGCCTTTTTACCTTTTAAAGGACAAAAGCGGAAATCCGCAGAAGAACGTGTGGCCGTTAATACAACCTATTTGGCTTTTGGAAAACGTGTAATAGATGGTTTAACACAAAATGATCCTTCCATTCAATATGAAGCGAATAGAGAAATTCAAGATGCCAGAGAAACAAATTATTATAATGCCCAAAAATTAGAAAAAAGTTATGGGATTGCCCGCCGTGTTTTTAAAAAATTAAAAGAAAGATATCGTTAATTTTTGGAATTATAGTGCGCCATAATGCGCGCTTTATCGCGTTGCCAATCACGCTTTTTAATGGCTTCGCGCTTATCCGAAAAAGTTTTTCCTTGCGCCAAAGCAATTTTAACTTTGGCGATTCCCCGCTCGTTAAAGAAAATTTCCAAAGGCACAATGGTGCGCCCTTTTTGCGCCACTTCCTTGATTAAATGAGATAGTTCTTTTTGACGCAAAAGCAATTTTCTGGGGCGATTGGTGTCTTGTTCCACAAAGCCCCCTTTTCCCGCCAAGTAATCATCAATATGTGCATTTATTAAAAAAAGTTCACCCTGTTCCGGAGAAACATAACTTTCCCCAATGCTGGCGTGGCCAGAACGAAGAGATTTAACCTCGCCCCCTGTCAACATAATACCGGCCACCAACGTTTCCAAGAAAGTATAATGAAACGAAGCTTTTCGGTTAGTGGCAACTTGGCCTGTGGTTATCATTGACTTTTTCACTGATGGCTCCTTTAATAAAAAAATCAGCTTCTCAGCTGATTTTTAATAGTGGTGCGGATAGCCAGAATCGAACTGGCACGGAGTTACCTCCAACGGATTTTAAGTCCGTTGCGTCTACCAGTTCCGCCATATCCGCACGTGAACTGAAAGCGTGGGTGATTATAGCGCAATTTTTTTTTAAGGTCAAGTCTTTTCTTGCAAAATTTTAAATTTATGATATAATAAAGGACATGCAAACAGCAAAATTTACACGAAAAACAGAAGATTTTGATTGTGCTTTTTGTGGCAAACATGTGAAGGGAAATGGCTACACGAATCATTGTCCGGAATGTTTATCTTCATTACATGTAGATGTGAATCCCGGAGATAGGGCTGCCAATTGTCATGGGCTGATGTTAGCAGATCATTTAGAACGCAAAAACGGGGAAATGTACATTGTTCATAAATGTACAAAATGCGGTTTTACAAGGCGCAATAAGGTCTGTCCTGATGATAATTTTAAAGCAATTTTGGCGCTATCCAACGGAACAATTGAAGAATATCGTCCAAAATTGCTCTTGAAAAAAACTTCAAAGTAGGTTTTTAAATTTTTTGGATTGTACAGTTAACTGTGGCAATAGCCCCCGTAAAGGCGTTATGTTCCACCTGACATTTTTCCAAGGTTAAAGTACCATCTTTGTTTTGGCTGATATTCGTCACAAAGGGACCTGCGGTGGTGCAAGCAGACAATAATCCAAAAGTTAAAACAATAAATAATTTTTTCATCAAATAACTCCTTTTTTAATTAAACCAAAACCACTTATGCAAGTGGTTGGAGTTAACAACTATTGATAGAATAGCGCCACATATTCGGTTATCCCTTATTTTGCGGCCATCCAACCAATACGGGTGGATTTTTTCGTCTAAACGACGCTATCAAAAGGGTTGTTAAACCCAGACAAAAGAAACCTTTCCTTTTGTCCAGGGGTATTTTAGCAAAACAAAATTAAAATTGCAAGGAGTTATTTAAGTTCCTGAATACAGCCATTTGAAACCGTGATACGGCGGTCCATTTTTTGGGCAAGCTCCGGGTTATGGGTCGCCAAAAGGGCGGACAATCCCGTTTGGCGAACAATACGCAAAAAGGTATCAAAGACTTCATCCGCTGTTTTAGGATCCAAGTTGCCTGTGGGTTCATCCGCCAAAAGAAGGGCTGGGGAATTGGCGAGCGCCCGTGCTATCGCCACCCGTTGTTGTTCACCACCAGAGAGTTGCCCTGCCCTGTGGGTCAAGCGATGGGAAAGACCGACTTCCTTTAACAGGTCTTTGGCATGGGCTTCGGCGTTCTTTTCTTTCACGCCCGCAATCAATTGCGGCATCATCACATTTTCCAAGGCGTTAAAATCAGGCAATAACAGGTGAGATTGATAAACAAATCCTATTGTTTTTTGACGGAGTTTTGTGCGCCCCGCATCATTCATTTGGGTGGCATTTTGGCCAGCAATTTCTATTGCGCCAGAAGTGGGCGTATCCAAAAGCCCTGCAATATGTAAAAGGGTTGATTTTCCTGAACCCGACGGACCCACCAGCGCCACAATTTCACCTTGATTGATTTCCAAATTGACATCCCGCAAGATTTCCAGACGGGTAGCGCCTTTGCCGAATGTACGAGCAATATGGATGAGTTTTAAACTATTCATAGCGAAGCGCCTCCACCGGATCTGTTTTCGAGGCCTTCCAACTGGGATACAAGGTCGCCAAGAAAGCCAAAGCCAAACTCATGCCTGCGATCAAAGCTACCTCGGGTAAATCCACTTTGGCGGGTAAATGTGAGAGAAAATAAATTTCTGCCGAAAAAAGTTCTTTGCCCGAGAGGCCCTCCAACCAATTTTTGATAGAATCAATGTTATAGCAAAAAAGAAGTCCCAAAAGCGTTCCAGCCAACGTGCCGACTGCCCCAACCGTGAGGCCTGCCAGCAAAAAGACCCTTTGCACTGCCCCGCGCGAAAGCCCCATCGTGCGCAAGACGGCAATGTCTTTGGCTTTATCTTGCACCAACATAATCAGCCCTGAAATCATATTAAAAGCGGCCACAATGATAATGAGGGTCAGAATCAGGAACATAACGTTGCGTTCCACCTCAACCGCATTAAAGAAGGCTTGATTCGTGTGACGCCAATCGTATAAGTGCATGCCATCGGGCATTTTATCAAAAGCTGTATCCAAAATATCGCCAGTCTTTGCCACATCTTCCACAAAAATTTCCATTTGTGAAATACCCTTAACCCCAAAGAGTTTTTGGGCTTCTTTCAAGGGTAAAAAGGCCATATTGGAATCATATTCACTCATCCCCGAATCAAAAGTGCCAAGCACGGTATAGCTTTTCATTTTGGGCATAGAGCCGAAAGCGGTCAAGTTGGCCTTGGAGGAAATCAGTGTCAATTCATCGCCCACACGTGCGCCCAGACGATTAGCCAAACGCCAGCCCAAGATAATGTTAGCGCCTTCAAAATTCACGATATTGTCACCTTGATAGCCCTTTTGTAACAGTGCTACTTTATCAAAATCTGTTTCACGGATCCCGCGCACCATAATACCGGATTGATTGTCTTCGGCGGTAATCATCGCCTGCCCGTCCAGAACAGGGACAACGGCGGTAATGCCTTGAATCGCCTGCATTTCCTGTATTAAGTTTTCATCCAAAGGCATGCTTGCCCCATAATCAGGATAAATCCCCAGCGCCCCATTAAAACCCAAAATACGCGTCAAGAGTTCGGCTTTGAACCCATTCATCACACTGGTGACAATAATTAAAGTTGCAACCCCCAGCATAATGCCCAAAAAGGAAAAGCCTGCAATCACGGACACAAAGCCCGTTTTTTTACGCGAGCGCAAATACCTGAAAGCCAATAATCGTTCCGTTTTGTTAAACATGGTTTTAATGTAGCGTAAGTTTCCAAAAAAGGCAAGCAAATTTGACTTTTAAGCAAAAATTCGGTATAATTAAGGTATGATAAATGATTTAAACACTCGCCATATTATTGAGCATCAAAAAGCAAAATGTCGTAAAAAAATCGAATTTCACGCAAAGAATATGATTTTGCAAAGCATAATTTCTTTTTTGTGCGTTTGTGGCGGATTTTATGCCGGAACAAAAAGAAGTATTGTTGTACCATTGGTATTGGCACCCAGTACTATTGCTTCTTGTTCCACACTGGCAAAGCATGAAACAAAACGCAGACGCTATAAAGAAATTTTGAATGAATTAGAAAAGGAGTAAAAAATGAAAAATAAGAAAGTTTTTTCGAAAACTGATAAAGCAGCCCTTTGCTTTGTTCTGGGACTGATGGCTTTTTGCGCGGTTTTAACGGGAGCAGACTATAAAGCAGGAAAGAAAAAATGGGCCATGGTTCAAGCAGGATGTACTGCTGTAAATGCCGCATGCGCAGCAAAATTGATTAGAAATGGTTATAAAAGGTAAAAAGAAAATGAATAAAGAAAAAGTTAGATTCAAAGATTTTTCACCCGATAATAAAATGCTGGTTTCCTTTTTTTATGGAGCGGTGGCTTTAATGGCAGTGATGACCGGGTATAATTTTAAATATAGTAAAGATGGCGGTGGACTTTTTTTAATTGGAACAGGGGCAATGACCGCAGGAGCTGTTACTTCACATGTATTGGCAAAAAAAGAAGCCCGTGAGCGCTTGCGTAAAGAAAAAGAACGGAATTAAAAAAAGGAGTTAAAATGAAGAAAAATACTAAGAAAAAAATTAACCCAACAGATCCCGACGTTATAGGAAAAGATTGTCGCAATTTAGCTGTTGCATTATGCGCCTTTTCTGCTGTTGTGAGTGCTGCTGCCTATAAATTAGATATGGACTATATTCCCTGGATAGGAACAACGGCCATATCTGCTCTTGTCGCAAAATTTTGCAGTAGCAAAAAAATTAAAAAATTACAGCAGCAGAATCGTTGCCATCAAAAGGAGTAAAAATATGACAGAAAAAGTAAAATTTAAAGATTACTCTCATGAATACAAAAAACTCATTTCAATATCGTATGGTTTCACCGCTTTCATGGTAGCTTTGCTAGGCTATGCCATCAAAAACAATAAAAGGCTCGATCCAGCCATTTTTGGATCTTCAATAGCAATTTCTACAACAGCTTTTGCCCATGTACATGCAAAAAATGAGGCACGTAAACGTTTGCATAAAGAAAAAGAACGGAATTAAAAAAAAGGAGTTAAAATGAAGAAAAATACTAAGAAAAATCTATATAAAATGGCCATTGGATTATGCGCTTTATCAACGATTTATTGCCTCTGTATAACACCTTTTGTCAGCAGAACAAACACGAAAGCAAAATTGGCTGGAGCTGCCGGTGCATTTTTGGGAACCGTGGGATTAGGGCTCACCCACGATAGTATACTCAAACACAAAAAGGAACGGAATTAAGAAAAAAGTAAAGTAGCAAAAAAATTAAATAGTTACAGCCGCAAAATCGCTACCATCAAAAAGGAGTAGAAATATGACAGAAAAAGTAAAATTTAAAGATTGGAGATTGTATCATAAAATATTTGTGCCAACATATTATGGATTAATTGCTTTCGGGGCCATGGCAACTGCCTGTGCTATCAAGCAAAAAAAAGATCCTACTGGTCCCATTTTGGGGACGGGGGCAGCACTTTTATGGACACCCTTATGCCATGCTGATGCCATTGATGAGGCACGCAGAAAAAAACAAAGGCAACGGGATTAAATTTCGGTTAAAAAGCGGGCAATGACTTTTTTTAGGCCTGCCGTATTAAAGAAAACTTCCAATCGATCGCCTTCTTCCCGTAAAACGATACCATCCCCAAAAGTATCATGATGAACGCGTTTTCCGACACGTTTTTTGGGCTGCACTTTTTCCGCCGCCCACGGGGCACGAATATCCGAAAATTGTGCGCCATACCCCATCCGACGATTACCACGCCGATCAATGTGATCCTCGGGCAATTCTTCCACAAAACGAGAGGGAAGCGCATTGCGCCATTCGCCATAGACGCGCCGATTGCTGACATACGAAATAAAAACAGACTTACGGGCGCGTGTGATGCCGACATAAGCCAAGCGGCGTTCTTCCTCTAATCCTGCTTCACCGGCTTCATCAATGGCCCGTTGGTGAGGAAACATTTCTTCTTCCCAAGCCGGTAAAAAGACTTTGTCAAATTCCAGCCCTTTACTGGCGTGCAGGGTCATCACGACCAATTGATCGCCCGCCACTTGTTCGTCATTTTCGGTTTGAAGGCTCACTTCTTCAATAAAGGCATCCAAGGTTGCAAAGTCTTCCAGTTTATTCAAAAGTTCATAGACGTTATCAATACGCTCATCCGATTTTAGGGACTTATCCGCCTGCCACATGGCAATATAGCCAGAGGACTGCATCAAATTTTTCGCAACCACGGAGGGTTTCAAGTTTAAAGTTTGCTTTTTGGCATCCAAAATCAGTTCACGAAAGGCCTGAAGTGCTTTTAGAGGGGCGGGTTTCAATTCCGCATAATTGATGGCTTCAAACAAGCTGATATGGCGGTCATTAGCTGCTTGTTGTAAGGCCAAAACCACTTTATCACCCACGCCACGACGGGGTTTATTGACCGCCCGCATAAAAGCCAAGTCATCATTTTGATTCACAACCAAGCGAAGATAGGCCACTGTATCACGGATTTCTTCGCGTTCATAAAACTTAAAGCCACCGATAATACGATAGGGAAGACCGGCTTTCACCAAAGCATCTTCAAATTCACGGGTCAAAAAGCTGGCGCGCACCAAAACGGCCATTTTGGAAAGCGGCGTGCCTGCGTGATTTTCATCTTCAATTTTTTGGATGATTTCGGTCGCTTCTTCTTGGCCGTTATAATAGCCCTGAACCACCACTAAATCGCCCCCCACTTCATCGGCATCTGCCACGTGCAAGGTCTTACCCAAACGGCCTTCGTTGTGGGCAATCAAGCTGGAGGCACACGCCAAAATATGTTCGGTAGAACGATAGTTTGTTTCAAGGCGAATAATCTGAGCCCCAGGGAAAACTTTTTCAAAATTAAGAAGATTATCCACATTTGCCCCACGCCATGAATAAATGGATTGGTCGTCATCCCCCACGCAACAGATATTGCCCGATCCTTTGGCCAAGAGACGCAAGAGCATATATTGGGCAATATTGGTATCCTGATATTCATCCACCAAAATGTATTGAAAGCGCCTTTGGTATTCGGCCAAAACTTCCGGGTGAGTTTGAAACAAGAGCAGGGGCAACATCAATAAGTCACCAAAATCCACCGCGTTCATTTCATGCAAACGTTGTTGATAAAGGCGGTAAAAATCCAGCGCCCTCCCTTCACAAAAGCCTGACTTTTCAGCTTCTGTAATTTGGTCAGGCGATAAGCCTTTATCCTTCCAACGCTGAATAATTTCCAACAAATC
>DFKU01000039.1 GCA_002373615.1 Alphaproteobacteria bacterium UBA3637
TAAAGGACATTGATGGGTTGGATTGGCCCGAAAAGACCAAGAAGATTCAAAAGAATTGGATTGGCAAATCCCATGGTTCACTCATTACTTTTGATATTGATAATGGGATGAAGTTGGAAGCATTTACCACACGTGCAGATACTTTATATGGTTTAAGCTATGTGGTCATTGCACCGGAACATCCTGCCGTGCCAGAGCTCACAAAGCCTGAACAAAAAGAAGCGGTTGAAAAATATGTTGCCGATAGTGCCAAATTGAAAGAAATTGATCGTATGTCAGAATCCCGTGAACGCACCGGTGTCTTTACTGGGTCTTATGCCATCAATCCTGTGGATGGGCGCAAAGTCCCCGTATGGGTAGCTGATTATGTGATTGCGACTTATGGCACTGGCTTTGTGATGGCAGTGCCGGCGCATGATGAACGCGACTATGACTTTGCTACAAAATATAATTTACCGATTACACGCGTGATTGTGGATAAAGATGGAAAAGAACAACCGCTTCCTTTCTGTGAACATGGGAAGCTGATCAACTCTGCCGAATTTTCAGGGATGACTACTGAAGAAGCCATTCCTGCCATTGTGGGTAAATTGGAAAAAGATGGCAAAGGGAAACTCACCACTATGTTCCGTTTACGCGATTGGTTGATTTCACGTCAACGGTATTGGGGAGCCCCGATTCCCATCATTCATTGTCCGCATTGTGGTGCTGTGGCGGTCCCTGAATCAGACTTACCCGTCAGATTACCCGAAAATGTGGAATTCCGTCCCGATGGCGAATCACCCTTGAAACGCTGCGCAGAATTTATGCACACAAAATGCCCAAAATGTGGGGCTGATGCGGAGCGTGATCCGGATACTATGGATACCTTTGTGGATTCCAGTTGGTATTTCCTGCGCTATCCTGATAATAAAAATGATAAGGAAGCCTTTAATAAAGAGAAGATCAATAAAATGTTGCCGGTGGATAAGTATGTGGGTGGGCAAGAACACGCGACCATGCACCTGCTCTATGCGCGCTTTTTCACAAAGGCTTTACGCGACATGGGGTATTTGGATTTTGATGAGCCCTTTTTATCACTGGTGCATCAAGGGATGATTTTGGGCCCTGATGGTCAAAAGATGAGTAAATCAAAAGGAAACACCATCAATCCGGATGACAGCATTTCCAAATTCGGATCGGATGTGTTCCGTATGTTCTTGGAGTTTGCTTTTGCCTATACTGATGGAGGCCCTTGGAATGAAAACGGGGTGGAATCTATGGCGCGCTTTGTGAAGCGGGTGGAAGCTTTAGTGGATAAAACCTTGGCTCTGTCTGAAGGTACTAAAGAAATGGCAACTTCCGAAAAGAAATTGGATTTTGTGCGCAATACGACCATTGGCGCTGTGACGCATGATTTGGATTTGATGCAATTCAATACTTCTATCGCCCGTTTAATGGAATACTTGAATGCCTTGAATGACTATATGACAGGCACTGTCAACAAAGAATTTTTGTTTGACTGCGTGAAAACTTTTGTCGTATTGCTCAGTCCTTTTGCCCCGCATTTAAGCGAAGAATTGTGGGAAAAGATGGGTCAGCCCTACTCCATTTTTAATCAAGAATGGCCAAAAGTGAATGAGGCCGCTTTGGTGCAAGACACCATGAAGATTGTCATTCAAACGAATGGCAAACTGCGCGGGACTTTTGAGGTTAATAAATCCACCGATAAGGATACCATTATCGCCACCGCCAAAGAGCAAATCAAAGATTTCTTGGCCGATAAAACGGTTATCAAAGAAATTTATGTGCCGGGCCGGTTGGTGAATTTAGTGATAAAATAACCGTCACAATAAAAAGTCAGTGTTTAAAGATTTTAAACGCTGATTTTTTTGTGCAAATAAATTTTACAGGTTTTTCAAGTGAAAGAACCTGTTATAGCGGCGCAAGTATTCCTTGATACTATATTTGTATGGTCCGGGCTTGACAGTAACTGTTTCCACAGGCATATTTTGTTTTCCCTTTTTTAATTGTTCGTAGATGGCGGTCAGCATATCTTCCACCTTTATTGTATTGGAACAACAATAGGGGTGTTCATTGACGCATGGATCACAATTTTTATCACATTTTCCTGTTTGGGACAAAAAACAAGGGCGTGTAGGATGAACATTGATATTGGCGATATAATTTACCATATAATCAGGTTCAGAGCTGGAATAGGCAATCACCGCAGGGCAATCCACCGCCCTAGACATGTGCATGAGTGAGCCGATTTGTCCCACGAATACATCAGAATTGTATAGGATGCCCGCTGTTTCACGTAAACTGGTGGTGCCATTTGTGTTTTTATCAACCCCTGTCAATGTTGTATCTTCAGGGGCGCCCACTTGCACTAAATATAAATCAGGATCTTGTTTTAAACGATTCACCAATTCTTGATAATGGGGCCACTGTTTACGGGCAGAAACGGCCGTACTCATGATGGCAACTTGTTTTTTATTTATGGGAGCGAACCGCCCAAAGGCCTTTTCTTGATCTGTTAAATATAATTTGGGTTTTAGTTCAATTTTTCCAGATAGTCCCAACCTTTTAGCCATCTGAGCAATAGCGGGTTGTTTTGGATAGGTGAAGAAATATTTTTCTGGATTATCGGGATATGGCCAAGAATTCCAATAAGTTGAAAATAACAATTGAAATCCCATTTTTTCTAATTTTTTAATATCCGTTGGATTCAATGTTTCGGGGGAATCATACACAATATCTGTGGCCACCACATCTGGATTATTTTCAAAAAGTTCAGGATGTTTATGCCCAACCAATACTTTGTGACCCAATTTTTCAGCCATTTCATGGGCAATAGCGGAAAAAATCAAGGCATCCCCAATACCAAATAAAGGAATTATGATTTCATTATATCCTTGCTTTTTATATTCCAAAAAAGGATCCAATCGATGGGGATATTCGTTAAATTTTTTGGCAATTTGTTCTGCCAAAAGGGGGTGCATATCACGTAATAAACCATTTATGTATTTAATGGGCATAGATGCATGATCAACCATCTTTTGAATTTGTTGTTCTGTAATTCCTTGAAATCCCAAAAAAATACGTGAAATTGTTTCTTTCATTTCCTTTTTAAACAATTCATTAATCTTATCTTGCTCATCCAGATTTTGTACTTCTGGTTCACCAAAACAACGTACAGTCAGCAGATTTTTGGTATACTCAACTGCTTTTTTACCTGACAGGAAAAGGGATATAAAATAATCATATTGCCCAGCATAATCAACCCCTGTATAAAAATTGGCGGTTGCCGAAGCAAAATCCAAGCGTGCCACCAATGAATCAAAAGCAAAAGGTACTGCACGGAAAAATTGTTCTAAATTAACTTTGTGCTCAAAACGTTGCCCTGTTTTATTCATCGACCAACAAGTGGCATATGAAAACAAGGCTTCATTTTCATCCATTTGTTCAATGACTGTTTTCACCATATCTGGGGAATTTAAAAAAGAATCAGCTTGAACAAATTGGACAAAGTCCCCTTCGGCCAAATACAACCCCCAATTCATTGCAGCATACTTCCAATTGGAACCATTTGGTACAAAAACTTTTTCAATCTGAATTTTATATTTTTGGGCTAACTGATTCAAAAATAGTGACGTTTCTTCATCTGATGAAGCATCAACAACTATATGGGAAATATTAGAGTAAGTCTGCTTAGCAACAGAATCCAATAATTGAACAAAAAACTTATCTAAGCCATTTTTAGCCAAATCCTTTACTGGAGTAATAATAACGTACTTTTTATCCATCCTCAATTCTCCTTTTTCTTTTAGTGTGGAGAATAACAAAAAACACAAAAAAAGTCAACTTGTTAAGTAGAAAAAGGGAATTAAACAAATAATTTTTTATTTTTTTCTTGACTATTGATAAAAAATAGGGTAAATATATGCCTATCTTTTGATGGCCGGTTGGCAGAATGGCTTATGCAGAGGACTGCAAATCCTTTTATATCGGTTCGATTCCGGTACCGGCCTCCAAAGAAATAATAAAAAAAGTTCTTGCAATTTCGAATTTTTTTTGTTATAATTGCCACTGTTTCCAGCGTAGCTCAGTGGTAGAGCAATCGGCTGTTAACCGATTGGTCGTAGGTTCGAGCCCTACCGCTGGAGCCAATTAAAAAAGGGGAGTCAAAAAAACTTCCCCCTTTTTTTTAGGAGAAGCAATTATGGGCACAATAAGAATCAAAAAACAAAAATCCACTTTACAACTATTTAAGGATGCAGAAAGTTCTTACGATAATACTATTGAAAAATTTTTATCTTTTGTAGATTCAGAACCTGTCCTTTCAAATGAAAATAAATTAGCTATAGTTTCTGCTTTATTTGCACCACAATGGCTTGAAAAAGCAAGCTATAATGAAATTCGGATTGGTTTAGTACGTGCTTGCTGGGAAAAAATGTGTCAGTATCCAAAGAACAATGTGGTCGTTCGACAGGCTATTAACGATTTGGCTCAGTTTGCTTTTTATGCGCAAAGCAACAATGATCTTCCAAAACTGACAAAACTGGGCGACATTATATATAAATTAACAGCGAATCAACCTATTTGCGAACCTATACAAGCACAATTTATGTTGCGCCAGTCTTCGTGGGGACCAGATAAAGCTGTAGGCTTAGTTTTAGCTAAGCCTGGGCAATGGCAAAAAATGAACAAAATAAGTAAAGAACAAAAAGACCGTTTATATTATTTAGTAGATCACAAAAGAATTTGGAGGTAAAATGAACCAACTATCACGTGGACAAATTATTGAAAATAATATTCGTTTTAATAAGGCATTAAATACTTTTAAGTACTTTTCCACCAAGTGGAATGAAAATGCCAAACAAGTATTGGTTTTGCAATTAGTTAAAGGCATTAGAGAAGCAAAATTTGGGGATAAGAAAGTGGCTGAAGATTACCTGATGAGTGCTTTATCTGAACGTTTTTATAATGATAAAGATGATCAACTTTACTGGGGTCTTAAAGGGCAACAGTATCTTGGGGAAGCCATCCAAGATTTCGTTCCGGTTGCCATATTATGCCAACCAACACACATGCGCCAAATCCATCAATTTTGCCAAGAATTATATCCAGCTGAACTTGCCTATTGGCCAAAGGATACATTTACTAATCCCAAGAAGAAGGAGCCCTTAGCCCAACTTTATTCCATTTTTACGCAACGCCATAAGGAAATGTAATGAGTTATAAAGATAAAATATTAAAAAAAAGATTGTTTGCTCAGGCATTGTTGACATTGCAAAATTTTGCTTTATCAAGTCCTGAATTAAGTTCAGAAAAAAGACAAGACATTATCAGAGCCATTTATATTGGCGGAAGTTTATCACGAAATAACAAGTGTAAAAAAACTCAAACTTACTATCACTTAAATTATCAATACACCTCTTTAGGATTGCTGCGTTCATGCTTAGATAAAATGATTTCACATCCGGAAAAAGCAAAAGAAGTAAAGAAAGCTATTTGCACAATTTCAGCTCTATCGGCTTGGGCCAGCAGTTATCCCAATTTAGTTGAGTATTATCTTAAAAATTTTTGTACTACAATAGCCCCTGAGGGCTTTTCAAAAGGAATATTCAGCCCTAGAACAAAAATTATTGATGGTTGTTTTAGACATTATATAGGACCTGCAGAAGATTTGGTTTTACTGTCTGGAAACAAATTTTACAAAAAATACCAATCAAGGTAAAAATTCTGCTTGACAATCAGAAAAATTTCAGTTAGAATATGGGAATTGAACTTGGGTGCGTAGCTCAGCGGGAGAGCATTACCTTCACACGGTAGGGGTCACAGGTTCAATCCCTGTCGCACCCACCATTTATGATACAACCCCTTGATTTATAGGGTGTTTTTTTTATGTCCATTTGACAGATTTTTACTTGGCCACAGGGGTGGGACACAACACTGGGACACAAACGACATAAAGACAGATGATTTTTGTGGCTATTTTGAAGCATTTTCTGGCTACTAAAAAACATATTCATCAAAGGTGTCCATCAGGCACTTTTCGCCACTTGCATTTCAAATATCTTCAACATTTTTTATATATTCTTTATCAATCAATAAGAAAGAAAGTTGAATTAAATATTTTGTTTTTAGAACTTGTTCTTTACTTGTGCCTTTAAGGTTCTGTTTCATTTGAGCATAGCGTTTGTAAAACTTTTCCCAATGAGTTGCCGCCATAGATTTGTGTATTCGCTCATCGGTCTTCATGGCATCAGCGGAATGCGATACCGCCACACCACAAAATATGGGATGCACCAAGAACAGCCCCCGTTTTAGATCTTGAAACAAATTGTTCGCTTGCGCTCATCCCCTGCGGGACCGCCAGAAGGCGTCGCCTATCGGCTCAGTTTGTCATCTCCACTATGACTTGACTTATTTATAAAAATGTATTAATATTTCTGGAGATTTTTCAAGATGACAAAAGAGAGTCTTTTATTAGTTTCGTGTTGTGCACCCTGCTCTGTTGGGGTTATTTCTGACTTAAAGAAGCAAGGGGTAAATTTCACTGTTTTATTTTATAATCCCAACATTCAACCGGAATCAGAATATATTCGTCGTCGTGATGAAAATAAACGTATTTGTAATGACTTAAATGTTCCTTTTAAAGAATTAGAATATAATCCAAAGGTTTGGAAAAAGGCCACGCAAGGCTTGGAAAACGAACCCGAAAAAGGCCGACGCTGTGATGTGTGTTTTCACTTAAGGTTAAAGCGCGCTTGTGAATATGCCAAAGAAAACGGTTTTTCACGCGTGAGCTCGGTCTTGGGGATTTCCAGATGGAAAGATTTTGACCAGGTATGTCGTGCTGGAAAGCAGGCAGAAGCTGAAACCGGGATTCCCTATGATTGCACAAACTGGCGGAAAAACGGAGGCTTAGAAAGGTCTGAACGTTTAGCAAAAGAAATGAAGCTGTACCGCCAATCATACTGCGGATGCAAGCCCCAAAAATAAGTATTAACATTTTAATTTTCGTTTGTTAGGATGAAAGCACATGTCGGGATGGTCCCGGCATGTGAGGACTAGAAACCCTCTTTGATAGTCGTTCGATAAGAACGCAGATTCCAACCCTAAAAAGGTTGGAAGATGACAAAATAAGAAGCGTCTTTTGACCTTGAATATGTCATGCTATTCTATCAATAGTTTTTCTAGCTTCCAACCGCTGATAAAGCGGATTTAATTTTTGCAAAAAAAGAAAGGAAAGCAAAATTCAAAAAAATATATTGAATAAGGAATATCATGCCGCTGGATCCTCGGGTTCAGCTGACGCTGCCCCAAGGATGACAAAAAATAAACAATGCGCTGTCCCAAGGATGACAAAGAAAGAGATCCTTCGCTGACACTCAGGATGACATTTTTACCCCTTGTCATATTCGCATTTATTGCAAATATCCAGCAGATTTTAAAGCTTTATTATGATGGAATATCACTCTGATGGATCCTCGGATTCAGCTGATGCTTGCTCAAGGATGATATTTTTTAATAGATTGCCACGGGCTAATGCCCTCGCAATGACGGAATAAAATAAATCTGATTTGCGTTTTTGCTTGACTTATGGTATAATATATGTATTCTACTTCCTGAAAGGGGTTCTATGAAACAAGAACATAAAGATTTAATTAAAGAACTGACTGCTTTGTTGGCAGAAAACAATTTAAATGAAATTGAATATTCCGAAAATGGGGTGCATTTAAAGGTGGTGCGTCATACACCTGCCACCAACGTGGCGCCAGTTTCTACGCCGGTCGCTGAACCAAAAAAAGAAAATGAGCCCAAAAATCTATTGATTTCGCCGATGGTTGGGGTGGCCTATTTATCCCCCAGCCCTGATGCCCCCACTTATATCAAAGTAGGCGACACCATCAGTGAGGGGCAAACAATTTGCCTGATTGAGGCCATGAAGACCTTTAATCCGATTACTGCCACCAAAGGCGGTAAAGTGAAAGCTGTCCTGATTGAATCAGGCGCCCCTGTGGAATTTAATCAACCTTTATTTGAATTGGAATAAGATGTTTGATAAGATTCTGATTGCCAATCGTGGCGAAATTGCTTTAAGAGTTCTGCGCGCCTGTCGTGAGATGGGGATTAAAACAGTTGCTGTCCATTCCACTGTGGATGCAGGCGCTATGCATGTCAAATTGGCTGATGAATCGGTGTGTATTGGCCCAGCAAACGCTGGGGATTCTTATTTAAACAAAGCGAACATTATTGCAGCCGCCATGCTGACAGGCGCTGACGCCATTCACCCTGGCTATGGCTTTTTATCCGAAAATGCCGACTTTGCCGAAATGATTGAAGCCCATGGGATTCACTTTATTGGCCCAAAACCTGAGATGATTCGCAAGATGGGCGATAAAATCAATGCGCGTCGGTTGGCACAAGAGGCGGGTTTAAGTATTATCCCCGGCTCAGGGGTTTTGCATACCGTGGAAGAAGCCCTGGCCAGTGCCGAAAAAGTGGGATACCCAGTGTTACTAAAGGCCTCCGCCGGCGGTGGGGGAAAGGGGATGCGTTTGGCAAAGACCGCAAAGGACCTGCCCGAAGCCTTTACACTCGCCCAAAACGAGGCGCGCAAGGCCTTTGGAAATCCTGACTTATACTTGGAACGCTTTTTAACCCATCCGCGCCACATTGAAGTGCAAGTTTTGGCAGATGATTTTGGGGGCGTGATTACTTTGGGTGAACGCGACTGTTCACTGCAGCGCAACAATCAAAAGATTATTGAGGAAACGCCATCCCCTGCCCTCAACGATACTGAGCGCAAAATGTTAAGCGAAATGACAGCGCATGCCATCAAAAAAATGGGCTACACGAATGTGGGAACGGTGGAATACCTCTATCAAGATGGCGAATTTTACTTTATGGAAATGAACACCAGAGTCCAGGTGGAACACCCCATTACTGAAATGTTGTATAGTTTTGACATTGTAAGAGAGCAGATTTTGTTGGCCTCGGGTGCACCATTGACCGTCAAGCAAGAGGACTTAAAGCCGATGGGACATGCGATTGAGTGCAGAATCAATGCAGAGGATCCCTTGACCTTCCGCCCCTGCCCCGGTAAAATTACGGGCTGGCATGTGCCGGGGGGTATGGCTGTGCGTGTAGATTCTGGCATGTATGCAGGATGTTTAGTGCCCCCGAACTATGACAGCTTGGTCGCCAAGTTGATTGTGGGCGGAAGAACACGCAATGGAATGCTTTTACGATTGAAGCGTGCTTTGGGCGAATTTGTGATTGATGGAATTCAAACAACGATCCCTTTGCATCAAGAAATTTTAGAGCAAGCCGACTTCGTGGATGGCAGATATCATAACCATTGGCTAGAAGATTTTTTGCAAAAGCGCAAAAACCCCTTGACAAATGATGAAAAATAGAATATATTTGGACTCAGCGTTTAAGCCGCAGTAGCGTAGTGGTAGCGCACGTCCTTGGTAAGGACGGGGTCGTGAGTCCGATTCTCACCTGCGGCACCATGTTTTAAAGCCCTCAACGAAATGAGGGCTTTTTCTTTTAACTGCAAGCCTTTCCACGAGTCCGATAGTTAGGCTTCCCCAAATGGCTAAAAGTCGCAAATTATCGGACTCTTGATATTAGAATTTTTGTGTTTTTCCTGTTTTTGGATTGTACATAATGATATTTATCCCACCACCACCTTCATTGATTGCTCTCATCATATTTTCTTCGGCTTCCATTTCTTTCCTTCGTTCATAATATTCCAAATCGTCCTGATTCGGGATGAGCTTATAAAGTAAAGTATTATTCCATCTACAATTTTCTAATTGAATTTTTTCACCATTTAGTTTAACAGACGTATATCTTGTTGTATCATAATCTTGTGGAAGCTTGTTGCCCCAGCCATCTCTGGCTCCACCATGAATGGGGTACTTAGTAATACCCAATTTTCTTGCTTCTTCATTTTTAAACATTTCTAAACATGCACTTTTAGGAATCTGAACTATATAATCGAAACTACAAACTTCCCTAGCATCATTCAAACTTAACTGTTGTTTTGCATTTTCCTCAAGGCATTTATGAACTTTTAACAATATTTGAAACGGTATATTATCAATCAAACGATGATTCTGCTCTCTTTTATAAACGTAGGAAGCCAATAAAAACATCGGAATAATAATAACCATAAAAGAAATTTTAAAAGAATTTTTCCTATACCAAAAGAAAAATGAATATAATAAAAGCAAAAATGAAGATAAAATTATTTTTGTTCCAACCCAATCTACCCATTTACAATAAGAATAAATAAACGGACATAGAACAAGAATAATTGTAAAAAGGATACCACTTTTCCATGAACGACAAAAGAGTACGATTAAAGCAAACAATGCAAATATAACTAACCACGGCAAAGCCGCAAGTGCCCCTAGTCCTGCTTGATTCAAAGAGAAAAAGGCAATAGAGAGCATAAGAATCAAAGAAGAACCGAATAAATAACCAATAAAAGATAAAATATTTTTTGTTTTCATACTTACTCCTTTTTCTTTTGAGGATAGCAAAAAATCAAATTGATTACAAGGTTATTTTTTGCAATTTTTCTTTTAATTCTGGTGTGATTTGAGTCCGATAAGCGCAAAGCAGCCTGCACCATGTTCGTATTCTTTTGTTGACTTATGGATATAAAGTTGCTAAGATGGTCGTTATCAATGAAAGGAAATTATGATGAAAAAATATCTTTGTCTTTTAGCTGCCTTAACTTTTGTTTCATTGAGTGGAGTTGCGGCAACCTCTGAAACAGTTATTCAAACTCAAACGCATTGGAACGGAAAGGCAATTCAGCCACTCAACATTAAAAATCCAAAGATTACGATGCTTAAGATCTCTATCCCTGCAGGGGAAAAGTTGGCCATGCACAAGCATCCTATCCTGAATATTGGATATTTAACAAAAGGTGAATTGACTGTGCGTTCTGATAAAGGGGATGTCTTAGTGCTAAAACCTGGTGACCCCATTGTGGAATTAGTGAATACATGGCACTATGGGGAAAGTACGGGAAAAACAGATGCCGAAATCGTTGTTACCTACGTGGGCGAAAAGGATGATGAATTAAGTGTGCTTCAAAAGTGAGTGTAATGTTTAAAAAAATTTGATAAACAACCCTAAAACAAAAGCCCCCTTTTAGAGGGGCTTTATAACATGGTGCCTGGAGACGGAATCGGACCGCCGACACAGGGATTTTCAGTCCCTTGCTCTACCAACTGAGCTATCTGAGCTAAAACATAAAAAATAGCGGGGACAGGATTTGAACC
>DFKU01000028.1 GCA_002373615.1 Alphaproteobacteria bacterium UBA3637
GCCATCCATAGCAGAATTTACAAACAATGATCTTGGTTATGGAACATTCGTTTCAACCGTTTATGGTGAAAATGGAACAGATTCCTGGGACGCCAGTACGGATAAAAAGTTTGTTTTATCCATCACAGGTGTTTCAGAGGCTGTTTGTAATCAAATGAAAAACGCCAAAGGTGGTGTGATTAAAGATTTTAAACCAGATACCTGTGCTTCAGGTAATGGTAATAATGTCAAATTGACCTATAATAATGATATGAGCACAGGGGATTTACCAAGTAATACTGGAGCAACAACAGTTTGCAGTGGTCATGGCTATAAGAACAGCAGTGACGATTGTGTCTGTGATCCGGGCTATAGCGATACAAATTGCGCCACAGCAGCATGCACCACAGGCACATACTGTGGTTCAGGGGCCACAAAAGAATGTTGTGCAACGGATGAAGTCTGTACGACCAGTGGAGATGTCGCTGGAACATGTGTGGCAAAAGGGGGCAATATTGCCTGTACCACGAACGCCAGTTGTAATGATAGTACAAAGTATTGTAAATTGACTGGCAAATATCAAAACGGTTGCGCGGAGATTACCGGTGGTACGTGTGAAACATTGGATGATGGCCGAGAGACGACCTATACAGATCCAAACGATACGACAAAAACAAAGACGTTTTTGGTGAGTTCAGACTATCTGAGTTGGTGGGCGGCGGACAATTGGTGCAAGGCGCATGACATGAAGTTGGTAAGCTATAACACCGCGAACAGCTTGTTTGATTGCGATAAGGATAATAATTCATGTACATGGAGCAAGTTCACAACCAGCGGTAATTGGAGTAATGGAACTCTGCCTGATTATTATTGGACAGCGGAAAGTTATGATTCCTGCTACGCGTGGGTCGTTGACGTCGACTACGAGGGCTTCGGCAACGGCCTTCGCAACGGCGGCGGCTCCTCCGCTTTGTGTGAGTAAGTAGCCCGCATTTCAATTGGCTTTGGCCGAAAAAATATCCCCGCCTCCCGCGGGGAATTTTCTTATCCTTTTTTACTTTCCCAAAAAGCCTATTGCTTTTTTACACAAAGAAAAGTAAACTAAATAAAAAAAGGAGGCTTTATGAAAATCTTAAAAATAGCTTTGGGACTGACTTTTTTAACAATCACAGGAATTACCTTTGCCCAATCCGTTGTGGATGTCACAGAACCAGAAAAGCCAATTATCACTGATATCAAAGCCAAAGGGTGTGGCTATTCCAGACCTTTAATTGTTGCCGGCATGATTGGGAATCCCCCCTTTGGTTGGGTGGAAAGGCATGACGAACGTCCTGCGAAAGATTTGGAAAGCTATGGATTGGGACGTTTGGTTTTGGATAAATTACAAGAAAAAATGGGATTTTCCTATGTGAGTACGGGATTTTTATCCTATAGTAAAGCTATTGCTGCCTTAAAACGTGGGGACATTGATTTATTGTTGGCGGCCTATTATCGCCCTCAAGATTTAGGACGAGGAACAGAAATTGTGACCCCCGGTTATTTTAAAAACATGTTTACTGTTTATTTTAAAAAAGGAAATGAAATGCCTGTTACTTCTTTCACAGATTTGGAAGGATGGAAAGGAATTATCAGACGTGAAGAACACATCTACCCTTTAATTTATCAAAAATTACCCAAAGGAATTGATCTAAAACAAATTTCCACAGCCAAAAAAGCTTTTGAGATGCTGATGAGTGGTGAGGCGGATTATTTGATTGGAAGCCCTTATGCGGTGGAAGCGGAGCTCAGACGCTATAAATTAAATGACGATATAGTTTCTGCCGATCAAGCTTTTTTGGATTCAAACTTGTTTTTTGTTTTTACCAGAAATTCGGATTGCTGGAAATTGAAAGAAAAATTTTCAGAAACTCTTCAAGAGGATGATTTTTCCCGTGTAAAAATTGAAGAAATGGCTCATCAATTAATCGATACATGGGGCGAAAAATTTCGTGATGAACCAGGCTTAATTGAAGAAGATGAACCTTCCTTTTCAAAGGAAATTGAACCATTTAAAAATTAAAAAGGTTTCGGCATCGGAACAGGTGGAATTTTACCCGCCAAGTGTTGTTTAAAATCCGGATGGATGGTTTCTGCCCAGCTTTGAAATTGTTCTAAGGCAAAGCCAATCAATTGATTTCCTTGAATCACATTATTTCCATGGGGGGCTACTGCTTGTTTATTTTTCAAAACCTCAAAATGTAAATGAGGCCCGGTCGAACGTCCCGTTGATCCCACATAACCGATGACTTCCCCACGTTTCACATAAGAGCCTACCTTTAGGTCTTTGCGATACCCATTCATATGAGCATAAGCCGTTTTCCATCCGCCTGCATGCACAATGCTGATATATTTTCCATATCCCCCTTTACGACCCAACAAATCTATTTTCCCATCTGCCGCTGCAACAATAGGGGTATTCATAGGCGCAGCCAAATCAACGCCTTTATGAAAAATTTTATATCTTAAGATTGGGTGAAAACGAACACCAAAGGGCGAAGAAACACGTGACTTTCCCTTTAGGGGACGCTTCATTATTTGTTTGCTGACACTACGCCCTTTGGCATCATAAAATCCACTTGTGCCGTTTTTGGGGGTATAGGCATACTTATGAAGTTCTGTTTTTCCATTGGATAACCCAACATAAACCAATTGCTTAGAACCGATTTCCAAACCACCTTCTGTTTCTTTGTATTCAGCGATGATGTCAAATGTTGCAGCTGATTTAATATCTGTCGAAAAATCAATTTCACCGTCTAATGCATTGATAATTTGGCTGACTAAATTTTCCGGCACCCCAGCTTTTTGCGCGGAACCGGAAAAGGTTCGGTCCACAGATCCTTCCCAACGGATTGTTTTTGTTTCCACCCGTCCTGTATGGGAAAAAGGTGTCCATGTACCATCACTTTCTTTTAAAACAGAAACGGTTTCTCCTTCCTTGATGGCCAAAGAAAGACCAACCAAAGAGCCCTTTTCTTTAAACAACATCATATTCATGCCCGGCTTTAAACTTTTTAAATTAATCAATAGTTCCAAAGATTCCACAATATCCATACGTTCTCCCGTTGGAACTTTTTCTTGACTTAAAACAGAAATCAAACTTTCCCCTTTTTGCAGAGAACGCATTTCCATATCCAATTCGCCCAATTGAACCCGTTTTTCCAATTCATTCAAAGAAACATGGAGTTCCTTTTCGACGGGTACGTTATCCAAGTCTTCATGAACATCTTCTTCTTCTGTAATAGAAGTGGGTTCGTCTTCTGATTGTTCCTCTGATATTTCTGTGTCCGGTTCAATGCCTGTTGGTATCTTTTTAAAAGAACATTTCATCAAGATCGGAAAAGTCACAATACATAAAAGCAACATCAAAGCCATGGAAATGTCTAGTTGTTTATGCAAATGCCACAATCCCAAACGCCGATACGCCTGTCGATGAAGAAATCGAGTTCCACGCGTTGCTTTTTGTAGTGTTTCTTTTATTTTCATAAGGCTATCATAAAAAATTATTTTTATAAAGTCAAACGAATTTTTTTCTATCTTTTAGAACAGGGAATATAAAAAAATCTTGCTAAAAAATAAAAAACATACTAGTATAACCCCCAGTCAAAAAAGGAGTATGAAAATGTCAGAAATATATAAACATTCAGAAAAAACCTTAAAAAATGAAATTCCTTGCGTTGGTGTCGGTTTGCATCGCGGTCAAAAAACAACCATGATTTTAAAGCCTGCACCCGTCGGAACAGGAATCGTTTTTGTCAGATCCGATATCACTGATAAAAATAATATTATTCCAGCCACCTATTTAAATGTGGTGGATACCCGTTTAAACACCTGTATTGGCAATAAGGCAGGAGCGGTTGTATCTACCATTGAACATTTTATGGGGGCCTTACACGCCTTAGGTGTTTCCAACTTGCGTGTGGAATTGGATGGGCCGGAAGTCCCCTTGATGGATGGTTCTGCCCAAGATTTTGTGACTTTGATTGAATGTGCGGGATTACAGGAACAAGATGCTCCCCAAAAGGTTTTGCGTATTTTAAAGCCGATTAAGGTAGTGGAAGGCGATGCATATGTAGAATTAAAACCTGCCGCAAAAGGCCTGAAAATGTCCTTTATGATTGACTTTCCGCAAAGTTCTGTCATTGGACGCCAAGAGGAAAATTTGGATTTAACGGCTGAAAATTTCAAAAAATTGGTGGCACGTTCCCGCACTTTTGGTTTTGTGGCAGATGTGGAAAAATTGCGTGCGATGGGATTGGCGCGTGGGGCCACTTTGGACAATGTGATTGCCATTGAAAAAGACGGCGTCATGAATCCGGAAGGATTACGCGATCCGCATGAATTTGTGGCACATAAACTCTTGGATGCTGTCGGGGATTTGTATCAATTGGGAATGCCCGTCATCGGGACTTTCCATGGGGAAAAGTCTGGGCACCGTCATGTCAACCAGTTATTAAGGGAATTGATGGCTGACCACAGCGCTTACGAAATTGTGACGCTTGACGAAGTGGAAAAATAAACTTTTTGAACGATAAAAAGGGGGATTTTGCCTTTACCCATAAATCCCCCGACCAACTGCAGGAATTGTTAAAGAGGTTTTTATAAAATACCCTGATCAATGTGGGGATCTTATAAATTACCAAGAATATTCATAACCCCTTACTACATTTTTCAAGTTGTGAGTCCCATACGTTTCTTCCATCCCCACAACAACATCCCGGGATGCTGGTCTCATCTCCACCACTTGGGCCTAAGCATGCATATGCATAATCCATAGAACATTGATTACAAGTTCCATGTCCATCACAAGCGCTGCTTCCTGTCTCACTACATATTGTTCCTTTGGCTGCATAAGTATATTGGGGTTCTCCATTGTTGTTAGTGCAGGCTGTTGTACAGGTTGTGGCTGTAAATCCTGCACATGGATCCACTTGCTGTTCCTGTTGTTGATTGTTGGAACCGCTTCCTCCAGTTAAACCACTTCTTTCGGATAAATCGTTGTTAAAGGTAAAAGTTAAAGCGCCATTTTTATCAGAACCGATAGTGGCATTTTTGAATCCCATATTTTCAATTCTGGAACGCACTTTTTCATCCACATTGCTTAAAGTTAACACCAGTTTATCCGTGTCACTACCCACAGTAATGGCACTATCTAAACCGTTGACACTTAAAGTGGCTGATGGATTGGCCAAACGTTGCGCAGATAGCATAACTGCCGCCCGCATTGCGCGGTTAACGGCTTCATTGGCACGGTGTTGATTCATCGCTGTATTATAACCGGCAATGCCCGCGACACTCAAGACGCCCATTACTGCCAACACTCCCAACATTTCCACCATTGAACGCCCTTGTTCATATTTTAATAAATTAGTTTTCATAAAATTACTCCAATTTTTTATTGTTTAAACACCACCTGAATTCCAGGTGGCCGGAGAGTTCACAATCAAATCGCATAAAATGATTCCGATGGTCTTTGGGTTAAACCCTGAACATACACCAAAGGCTCCCCGACCAATGTCGGGAATCATCAGGGTGAGTCAATCTGATTGGGATTTTTAACACATACACCATTTGGGGTAGGTGCTTCTCACCCTATGCGATTGAGTCTGTGACAACTCTCTTGCACCTTTTCAGGCACTCAGAATACAGGTTACCCCGTATTCAAATACATTGTAAATAAAATTTTTATAAAAAACAAGAGTTATTTTGGGAATTTTTTATTGAACAAAAAAATCCCCTCTCCGGGGGATATTTTTAAATCAACTTTTGAATAGCTTTTTCCACATCTGTCATGGGGGTGGTGGGTTCGAATCTTTTCACCACTTGTCCTGTGCGGTCCACCAAAAACTTGGTAAAATTCCATTTAATATCGGCTTTTTTATCCCATTCGGGGTCCGCTTTTGCTAACATATCCGACAAAAGACCGGCCAACTTGTGTTTCCCAAATCCTTCAAAACCTTTTTGCTCCTTCAAATAAGTGTATAAAGGAAGCTCATCTTTCCCATTGACATCCGACTTTTTCATTTGTGGAAATTGCGTTTTGAAATGTAATTGACAAAATTGATGGACTTCCTCATCTGTCCCTGGGGTTTGATGCCCGAATTGATTGCAGGGAATATCCACAATTTCTAAACCTCTATCATGATATTTTTCATAAAGGCTTTCCAAATCCTTATACTGTGGCGTAAAACCACACCCCGTTGCCGTATTGACAATTAAAATCACTTTGCCTTTGAAATCCGCCAAGGGTAATTTTTCCCCATTTGGTTTTAAAACTGAATAATCGTAAATGTTCATTTTTCCTCCTTCTTATTTTTTATGGTGTTTGTTAGACTTAATATCAATAATCACGAACTCAGATTTTGTGCCTGTCTTGAATTGAATAGCCCAATCCGAAATACCTGAGGTCACAATAAAATGAGTATGATCACGCTTTTCTAATCCGTAGACCAAATCATTGGCTCCAATCCATTTACCCACCTGATTAAAAGGAAACAGCTGTCCGCCATGCGTGTGGCCAGACAAAACCAAATCTGTTTTGGCCTCAGCTTCTTGGTTATATTCCACAGGTTGATGATCCAAAACAATCATGAATTTATCCCGATCCAAAGATTCCACAAGATCATGGATAGAAGCGCGCTTTCCCCCCTGCTCCTTGACTTCGGAATAATCACGCCGTCCAATGATATAAAAAGCGTTTTTTAAAAGAACACTTTCATCACGCAAAACAGTAATACCATTTTGGGTGAGTTCCTGAACCAATTCCTGTGCACTAAAGCCCCGATGTGCAGAACCGTAATAGCCTTTATCGTGATTCCCAAAAACAAAGTAAATACCATGTTTTGTTTTTACTTTTCCCAGGGCACGGGTCGCCTGAATCATATCCTCACGTGTGGTGCCATCATCCACATAATCACCCACTACCACCAAGATATCTGGCTTTTGAGCTTGAATCATATCCAGATGCTTTTTCAGGCCATCCGCATGAAAGGTTGTTCCCAAGTGCGAGTCGGCAAACATGGCAATCCTGAAATTCGGGACATCCTTTGAAGTGGTAACGGTATAGTTTTTTTGCCACACATGATGATTTAAATACCACCCTAGAGATAGGGATAAAATGCTGACAAAAATAGCAACCCAACCTGCGTAATAATGCCCCAAATTAAAATGGAAAACTTTTTGAATCAGGAAAAAGGTAAAATCACTAACAGCCCAAATCATTGCAAAGTACAGCGCACAAATAATAGCATTCACAAAATCCAAGCAAAGGGTGATAAGTCCCATAAAACCGATGATCGTCCATGAACTGATTAAAAAAGTTTTCATTTTTGTCCAGCTGGTCACAGTTGCAGCATCAAAAAAATATGGAATACGTGTTCCCAAATAAAATAATGATAGCCCTAAAAAGGCAATCGCTACCCACATAATTACAACCCACATGATCATTTAAAATCCTTTCTTTTGACGAAAGAATCCTAGCAAAATTTTTCAAAAAAATCCATAAGAAAATACATCACTGCATTTATGTATTTTTAATTGCAGAATGAAAGAGGAAAAGGGTAAAGATACTTATAAATAAAAACATAATCTGTAATAAGGGGATTTTGGAAGTGTATATAACCTACTCTGAAGACAGGAAATCATTGAAAACAATAACCGCGTCTTTATTGTACGATTCATATCTACGACACAATGTATCCCTCAATACTAATTTTAACAATTTCTCCTTGTTTTTTTTCTAAACCAAAGGTCAATCCCCTTATTAATGATCTTCCCAAATTGCGTTTTTGCTTAAAAGATACTCACAGAAAAAGATATCATCTAAATCATTAATATCTAATATTTCTTTATCAGATATGTATCCAAAAGGGGAATCGTTCAGGCTGATTGCATTTCCTTTACTTAAAAGATCATGACACAAATAAGCATATAATGATCCATCGACATAATATGTCTTATCAGCATCTTGACGCCTTACTGTCCCATTTCCTGAAATAAGATTTTTTAAATTATTCACCCCCTTGTCATCTGTGGTCAAATGTCGCATTAAAACAGGTAGATAGGGTAATTCCGAAACAGAAACACACGATGGTAAATTATGATCCACAACATATTTGATAAATCCGTCAATGTCTTCACTTGTCCTGAGGGGCGACGTAGGCTGTAATAAAATAAAGTAATCGAAGGTTTTTCCCTGCTTTTTTAAAACATCCAAAGCATGAATGATAGCGTCTATTGTTTTTGCTTCATTCGAGGCCATTTCTGGGGGTCTTTTGATAATCTTGCATTTTGATTTTTTGGAACAAGTATAGGCGATGTCTGCATCGTCAGTGGAACAATAGACAGCATCCAAAAACTTTGAATTTTCGGCAGCTTCGACTGTATAGCGAATTAAAGGCTTTCCGTTTAATGGATAAATGTTTTTTTTAGGAATGGCCACAGATCCCCCACGGGCAGGAATGATAGCAACAAATGATTTTTTTTGATACATGTTTAACCTTTGTAAAAATGATTATCCGGTAACCTCAGCCAATTAAAATGATTTTTTTCCTTTAACAGCTCCAAATTGAAAAAGGACGCGACATGCAAAGGAACATTTCCATCCATTCGACCTTCATCCATCATGTAGAGCTGATCAAAATCCTTGGCATAAAAGTCCACCTTTTCGGCGGGTAAAACGGTGCAGGCGGCCGTTGAATAAAAGGTCACCATTTTTTCTAAATGGCTCATCATCAAGCACAACAATTCCACAGGCATAGACCGCGGGGCAACAGGGATATCCGGAAAAATTTTGGTCCAATCGGTCAGTTCGCGCGGATGCGGTTTGATAATCACCTCTGAGGCATCATATTGAGATAAGATAGATTGATACAGTGCAATTTTTTCCCGCTCAGGGATAATTTTGTCCTCGGCCAAAGGCTGAGTTACCAATAAAATTTTGCGTTTAGAAAACTTTGAAAAGACCTTATCATTTGCGCCGAATCGGTCAGCAAATCTTTTTTGCTCAGCCGGGGTCATTTTTTTCCACAAAGCGTGAATATTCATGTATTCCAATCGTTCATCTTCAATATCCAAGGCGCCGGGATACTTGACGGCATAACATTTAGGAAATCTTTGGGGATTCATCAGGTATTGAGGAAACTTTTTCACATCCCACAGGCCATCAGTGATAGGATAAAAGGGAAAATTATTCACGAAGAAGTTTGAAAAAATGGTTTCCACGTTGCCATAGCACGGCACCCTTTTCCCGCGCAATAATAAATAGGTTTGCATGGATAAGAATTCGCGGTAAGCGGGCAGGTTAGCTTCTTGCTTGGGGCCCACGATGGGGACACGATTGGGGACATCCACTTGGACACAGGATGGCCCCACCAAGAACAAAGTGGTGTCCACTTTTTCGGGAAAACGCAGCAAATACAAAAATTCGGCGTACATGGAATTGGCAATAAAGATTTGCTTAAATTCAGACATCAAACCTCCTATATATATTGAGCGGAACAATCGGATCCACACCAGCCGGAATCGCAGGAACAAGAACCGCCATGCCAAGTTCCATGGTTGGAACAATAAGTGGCATTTCCATTTATTGAACAATCGTCTCCATGCCAGCCGGAATTGCAGTTGCAAAAGGTGCCATGCCAATATCCATGGTTGGAACAGGCCGCTCTAGCATCTTGTGAACAATCTGCTCCGCCCCAGCCGGAATCGCAGGAACAAAAACTGCCACACCAAGTTCCATGGTTGGAACATCTAGAATTAGTTGAACAGTTGGAACCACAACATGTGGAACAATCGGATCCACACCAGCCGGGATCGCAGGAACAAGAACTGCCATGCCAAAATCCATGCCCGGAACAATAAGTGGCATTTGGGCCACCGGAACAATCGGATCCACACCAGCCGGAATTGCAGGAACAAGAACTGCCATGCCAAAATCCATGCCCGGAACAGCGCGTAAGACTATAATCAACTAATTCTACTGAACAATCACTTCCGCACCAGCCGGAATTGCAGGAACAAGAACTGCCATGCCAAAATCCATGCCCGGAACAGCGCGTAAGACTATAATCAACTAATTCTACTGAACAATCACTTCCGCACCAGCCGGAATCGCAGAGGCAAAAGGTGCCACACCAATTTCCATGCCCGGAACAATAAGTGGCATTTGAGCTATCAGAACAATCGTCTCCACCCCAGCCGAAATCGCAGTCGCAGGCACTGCCACACCAAAATCCATGGTTGGAACAGGCCGCTCTGGCATCTTGTGAACAATCCGTTCCGCCCCAGCCGAGATCGCAGTAACAGCCACAAATTGCAGACCAATTTCCATGCCCGGAACAGGCCTCCTCAGGGGTTTGGTTGCAATTCTTACCCGCCCAGCCGGAATCGCAGTCGCAGGCACTGCCACACCAAAATCCATGGTTGGAACAGGCCGCTCTGGCATCTTGTGAACAATCCGTTCCGCCCCAGCCGAGATCGCAGGTACAGCCAATGCCATGCCAAGTTCCATGCCCGGAACAGGCCTCCTCAGGGGTTTGGTTGCAATTCTTACCCGCCCAGCCGGAATCGCAGGAACAGCAGCCATAAAACCTATCCCACGTCCCATGCCCGGAACAGGTGGTATCCTGTGAACAATCCGATCCATACCACCCCGATTCACATGTGCAAGCTGACCCTGACCATGTGCCATGTCCGTTACAGGGCAAAATCTCAGGTTCCAATGAAATTTCTTTGGTTGACAAATCTGCATTAAAGGTGAAGGTCATGGGCCCTTCGGCGCAATCCCCTGCATCCCCAAATACCACTTTGTCATTCGATGTTATTTGACGCACCAACCCTTTCGTCCCTGCCGCATTTACGACCGCTTTGCATAATGAAGAGCCTACTTTAGAAAATGTCAGCGTAAAGGTCGACAGATCTTCCGCATTGGTGGCCGAAATTTCCCCACCGTACGCGCTGGCATTATTAAATTCACCAATGTTGGCTGACCGCCCTGAGGCCATTTGCATGGCAACTACAACCGCCCGTTTGGAGGCTTCATTCAATAATTCGTTCGCCCGGTGCTTGGTCATGGCGGAATTATAGCCAGCGATTCCCCCGACGGAGAGTACCCCCATCACAGCCACTACACCCAGCATTTCCACCATAGAACGCCCATGTTGAATGAATTGTGCATAATGGGATGCGTTAAAGCCTCGTCCAGCGGTTTCTAATTCCTTATTAAATAATTTGTCCATTTTTAGTTCCTTTCTGTTAAAGTTGTTTTTATAGTTATTCTTGTTCTCAGGCATTAAAATTTAAATTATCTAAATTCTTCGCTAATAACGCTCATCATTAAAATAATTTTCAAATTTTAGTTCCTTTCTGTTAAAGTTAAACAAAGACTCACTGTTTCAGTGAGTGGATGTTAGAAACTATACAACAAGAAGATAGTCTTACCTATTCAGGCAGACGCCTCTATTCGGTAAGCATCCACCCTATTTATTGGTGAATGCCCAACCAGGGAAAAGCTTTCCCTTTGTCCTGTTGTACGGGCTTCTAAACCCACGTCTGAACGGACAATTCAGACGCAGACATTATAGACATATTCTTTTTAGAATGTAAAGAATTTTTTTATGATGTTTTATTTTTATAAAAGAGCAATCGTTTTTTAAACTGCTTTTTCAAATTTATTGACAAATAAGTAAGAAAATGATATACTGCATCTTGTGTTTTAGGAGGTCGCCATGGCTCAATTTCGTTTGCTAACCATAGAAGAATTAAGAAAATATCACACACAAAGAACATCAGATTTTGCTTTTTTGCTGGGGGCATGGCAAACGGAAAAGCCTAAAAATTCCTCCTCTTTTGGGGAATTTTCAAAAGATTTTATTGATTCTCCTCGTTTTTCTTCTTCTGTTAATCAAGACGGTCTTATATATTCTTTTTATGGAAATGGTGAAACGGAAGATTTGGCTTTCCCAAACGAAAGCGATCTTTCTTGTCCCCTTGCACTGAAAAAGGGATTTGTGTACCCCCAAGATGTTTATGTCTTGCCTTCAAAAAAACGTTTGATTGATGAAAATGATTCAAAAGAACTGTCATTTTTATTTGGGGCCTATCCTCAAACATTGGTAGATACGGAAAAAGCAGAAATTTTAGAAAAAAGATTTCAAGAAAATAATCTTGCTAAAACAGGAAATGGGTATACTTTTTTTGAACCGGCTTCTTCGTCAAGAAGACAGCAAAATAAATGTTTTGAATATGAATTGAATAAGGAACGTTTTGTCCGTATGATTGTAAAAGAATTGCATTTTTTGCACAATGTGTTTGAATTTTCAAATGGGGAAAAGATTCAAGAGGGAAAACCTTATTGGATAAAAGTACAGCCGCTAAAATGGAGTGTGCCTACTCTCAGAAATGGACAAAAAGAATTACTTCCAAAAGAAACGGCATACCTGCAAACAGTTCCTTTGTCCGGAATAACTTGGGACAAAGTAAATTCGTTTTTGAATGAACGTTTTTCAAAAGAAGTGATGCAATCGCACAATTTTTGTGTACAGGAATATCTCTTTGGAAAAAAATATCCCCCCAAAAGTAAATCTGTTTGTCGCAGGACTGTTAAACTTAGGGATTAAAAAATTTTTCTTTTTCCAAAAAAAGACTAGACCTTTTTAAAAAAAGAGGTTATACTTCTCAATAACTAAAGGAGAAAACCTTATGGATAAGATTAAGAATGCAATTACCGCTCTGGAACAAGCTGTTTTAAAATTGGAATCAGCTGTTCATGAAGAAAAAAAGGATCGAGGGGCCGCAAACGAAAAGATTATTGAGCTTCGCTTGGCTATCCAAAAAACCTATGATCGCTTGGATAAAGCAATTAGCACCTATCAAAAAGGAGGCGAATGATGGCTATTGTATCCTTGAAAATCGGGGGGAGATTTTATAAATTTTCTTGTAATGACGGCCAGGAAGTCCATATGCGTGAATTGGCAGATTCCATTGATAAAAAGGCCGAAGCCCTGACTAAATCCATTGGCTTTATGCAGGAAGGTCAACTCTTGGCGATGATTTGCTTGCTTTTGGCCGAAGAAAAAAATCACTTGGAAAAGGCAACTAATGCCTCCATTATGGAACAAAATAATGATTTAATTGCGGAAAGTATTCAAAATTTGGCGGTTAAGGTCAACGTTTTAGCTGAAAGTTTACACCCATGAAATTTTTATTTTGTGGGGATGTGATGGGAAAGGCGGGGCGCAAAGCCGTTGCCGATTATGTGCCAAAACTGCGTGAAAAATATGCCCTGGATGCTGTTATTATGAATGGCGAAAATGCAGCGCATGGACTGGGACTTACCCCAAAAACCTATAAGGATTTGATTCGCGCCGGGGCTGATGTGGTAACGATGGGAAATCACACCTTTGATAAAATGGATGTGGTTAAAATTTGGGGGCAGGACAATGTCTTGGTGCGCCCATTGAATTACCCCAGCGATACTGTTGGAAAAGGGTATCAAATTATTGATGTGGCAGGACAAAGGCTTTGTGTGGCTCAAATCTTGGGACGGGCTTTTATGCACTCCAAGTTGGAATTGGCTGATCCCTTTCAAACCATGCAAAACTTTATTGAGGAACATGGGTCAGAATATGACATTTTGGTGGTGGATTATCATGCGGAAACAACCGCAGAAAAAGTGGTCATGGGCTATTTTTTGGATGGCAAAGCCGCATTGGTTGTGGGGACGCATACGCATATTCCCACCAATGATGCACATGTGTTGCCGGGTGGCACTGCCTATCAGACAGATGTCGGGATGTGTGGGGATTATACCTCGGTTATCGGGATGACGCGCGAAACCGCCTTTTCGCATTTTGGCCTTGGCTCAGAACGGATGCGTTTTGAACCCGCCACTGAAAGCTCTACCTTATGTGCCATTTTTGTGGAAACTGAGGGGAATAAAGCCGTCTCTTGCCGGCCTGTTATTTTGGGGGATACCCTTGAAAATACCGATAAAATATGATATAATAAGAAAAAAACGAAAGGATTTAACATGTCAGGACATTCACAATTTAAAAACATTATGAACCGTAAAGGCGCCCAAGATAAGGCGCGCGCTCGGATTTTCTCAAAACTCGCCCGTGAAATTACAGTGGCGGTGAAAACAGGAGGAACTGACCCTAATGGGAACCCCAGATTGCGTCTTGCTATTCAAAATGCGCGCAGTGAAAATATGCCCAAAGATAACATTGAACGCGCGATTGCCAAAGGCTCACAAAGTGCTGATACCTCCAATTATGAAGAAGTCCGCTATGAAGGGTATGGTCCTGGTCATGTCGCCGTGATTGTGGAGGCCTTAACCGATAATCGTGCCCGCACAGCGCCCAATTTACGCTCTTTATTTACCAAGCGTGGTGGCTCTTTCGGGGATACGGTATTGTTTAACTTTGAACATGTGGGATACATTGAATTTCCAGTAGGTGTCGCTTCTGCTGATGCCATGTTTGAAGCGGGCTTAGAGGCCGGTGCTGATGATGTTCAAACGACCGAAACAACCCACGAAATCACCTGTAAACCAGAGGATTTAGGGGCGGTGCGTGAAGCATTGGAAAAGAAATTCGGAACACCCAATGCTGCCCGTATGGATTGGCGTGCAACGGTAGAAACACCCGTCGCTGATTTGGAAACTGCGCAAAAGTTGATGAGTTTTGTGGAAGAACTGAACGAAGATGATGACGTGCAACGCGTCTTCACAAATGCTGATATTCCGGACGATATCTTATCTCAGCTCTAATTTTTAACAGGGGGAGCTATGCGGATTTTGGGATTGGATCCAGGCCTGAGGCATACCGGTTGGGGTGTGATTGAAAAGCAGGGAAACAAATTCCAATTTTTGGCAGCTGGCACAATCAATCCTGATGATAAACTTCCTTTGGCGAATCGATTGGCAGAACTATTTGAATCGCTTTCAGATGTGATTAAACTGTGGCAACCGGATACCTGTGCGGTGGAAGAAACTTTTGTGAATAAAAATCCAAATTCCACTTTGAAACTGGGACAAGCGCGTGGTGTGGTGCTGTGTGTGCCGGCCATCCATAAAATTCCTGTGGGGGAATATACCCCCAATCAAATTAAAAAGACAATTACAGGCGTGGGACATGCCGAAAAAAATCAAGTGGATATGATGGTGCATACCTTACTCAAAAATGTCCCCGATAAAATTCCTCCTGATGCTGCGGATGCCTTGGCAATAGCTCTGTGCCATGGCTTTCAAAACATATTTATAAGATGAAAAATTTTTAAAAGTAAACGGATTTTAACTTAATTTTTATTCAAAACACAACATATAGATTTATTCCCCCTACAAATTGTGTTTTTATAAAAAAAATAAAAATTCACCTAAAAGAGGGTGGACTTTTTTTTCGTTTTTCGCTAAAGTTCAGTTCAGGTTCAATTTTTAATGAAAGGGGTAAAAAAATGGCGCAAGCAACCACGTTTCAAACGGAATGGCTCGCTTTGTGTAAACAGCTGGAAACTCAGCTGAAAGATACCTCGGTTATGCGTTGGTTGAATCGTGTGGTGCCAGAGGTTTCCCCAAATAATGACTTGAATTTATGGGCCCCCAGTTCTTGTATCTGTGAATTAGTGGAAAAACGTTATGCTGAAACGATTCGTTCGCTTTGGTTGGCAACGCGACCAACGGCTAAGGTTTGTGTCCAAGTCCGTAAACCCGAAATGGTGATTCCTGTTGTAGCCCCTATTCCAAATACGCTGTCAATTCAATTGCCTAAAGTGGTTGAAAAATCTTCTACTCCTATACGCCCTAAAATTGATGAAGATTTGTATTCTGCTTTTTTGGATAAGACGCATACTTTTCAATCCTTTGTGGTGGGGGAATCGAATCGATTCGCCTATGAGGCGGCTAAACGTATAGCAGAAGAAGAAACGGTTTCCTTTAATCCTCTTTATTTTCATGCAGGGGTAGGACTTGGGAAAACGCATCTGATGCATGCGATTGCATGGCGGATTAAGGAATTATACCCCGATAAAACAGTTTTGTATTTGTCCTCCGAACAATTCTTCCAACGCTTTATTAAGGGGCTTCAATCCAAAGAAGAAATGTTTTCTTTTAAAAATCTTTTTCATAATGTGGATGTCCTTTTAATTGACGATATTCAATTTATTGTGGGGAAACATCATACACAAGGGGAGTTTTCTCAAATTTTTAATAATCTGATTTCGCGTGGTAAAAAAATTATTTTGTCGGCGGATTCGGCCCCTATGGAATTGCATGGAATTGAAGAACGTCTGCGCACCCGTTTGGCGCAAGGCTTGGTGGTGGATATTCATCCGGCCTCTTATGAACTTCGAATGTCCATTTTGCGCGAAAAAATGCAGGCCTTAAACACAGAATTGGACGAATCGGTTTTGGAATTTTTGGCCAAAAGCATTACTTCTAATGTGCGTGAATTGGAAGGCGCCTTAAAACGGTTGGTGGCTCACATGGAATTGTTGGGGGGCAAGGTTACCCTTGAAAGCGCCCGCATCTTATTAAAGGATATTTTGCACATGACAGAACGTCAAGTGAAAGCCCCGGATATTATCCAAGCTGTGGCGGATTTTTATCGTTTGACGGTCAAAGATTTGCGCTCTACGCGTCGTGATCGGACTATTGTACGTCCTCGTCAGTTGGCGATGTACTTAACCAAACAATTGACGCCGATGGCACTGCCTGATATTGCAAAATTTTATGAACGCGATCATACTACCGTCATGCATGCCATAAAAACAATAGAAGAATACTTAAAGCGCGATAAACAATTGGCTCGCGAAAAAGACATGCTGGTGGAACAATTGCGGGAGGTACGTTGATGGTCTCCCCTTTTCAAAATCCGTTTTTGCTGGGCTTTGAAGGGCTCGAGGAAATGTTGCTCCGCGCTGCAAAAGGGGCTGATTCTTTTCCGCCCTATAATGTGGAGCAAATTTCACCCGAATCTTTACAAATGACCTTTGCGGTGGCGGGCTATAAAGAGGAAGAGCTGGAAGTTTTGCAAGAGGGAAATCAGCTGATTATCCGTGGTCATCAAGAACCCGATGAAACACGCCATTACCTGCATCGCGGAATTGCAGCGCGCTCATTCCTAAAATCCTTTGTTTTGGCGGAGGGCATGACGATTGAAGGCGCCCATTTGGAACAAGGCCTGTTGGTGATTGACCTGAAGCGCCCTGAAGTTAAAAAAATCGTCCGCTCTATCCCCGTCACCACAACCGCCACCAAATCAAAAGTTTTGCCTCATAAAAAGAAGAAATAGTTTCTTGACTTTCAACATTTGATTTGCTAGAATGTATCTTGCATACAGCAGGGTACTGTGTGTCGGAAGTAAGAACTCCGTCAAACTGTCCGTCCAAATTGGGCGGTTGGCCGCCGAATATATTGAATAAGCGGAACTGTTAGTTTGACAGGTTCTTAACATCCGTCCACTTGAAGAAGTGGCTTTTTTCATGGGACGGTATCAGCTGAATATAAAGAATAGGCTGAAAGCTGTTACAATAGCTCGGTCGCAACCATCCCACCATTATAGGTACTTCACCAAATAAAAACTGCCGACTAACAGGATGAAAAATAAAATACTCAGCCAGCCCAGGTTCTTTTCAATCCACGCTTTCATGGGCTCCCCCCATTTCCACAGCAGGCCCGCCACCAAATAAAACCTAAGCCCTCGTGCAATCACTGACGCCAACATAAATACGCCAAAATTAAGTCCTGTGACCCCACTGGCAATTGTGATGATTTTATAGGGGAAAGGGGTAATGCCTGCCCCAAATACAATCCATGCGCCATATTGATTATAGCTAGCGCAAAACTTTTCAAACTGGGGCATATAATGATAAAAATTTAAAATAGGAACGGCTACCACATCATATAAAAAATGCCCAATCGCATACCCGAAGGCGCCGCCAATCACACTCCAAACGGTGCACCACAGGGCGATTTTAAAGGCCTCATCTCGCCTTTTTAAAACCAAAGGAATCATCAAGATGTCGGGCGGAATCGGGAAAAAGGAACTTTCGGCAAATGCCATGATACATAATGTCACAAAAGCCTTTGGCCCCGCCACCACGCGCATGGCCCAATCGTACACTTTCTTCATCATTTTATGCCATAAACTAAACATATTTTTATTCTAAAATCTTTTTTTCAAAAACGCAAGAAATAAAAAAGCCCACTCTAAAAAAGCAGGCCTTCAATTTGTCATTCTGAACTTGATTCAGAATCCCTTATTTTAAAGTCAGATTTGTGGCGCAAGTTTTGCCATTTTCTTCTTTTAATTCATAAGCAATTTCTTGGCCTTCATCCAAACGATGCAGGTTGGCTTCACGCATAGCGGTAATATGTACGAAGACATCTTTTTCTCCATCATCTGGTGTAATAAATCCAAAACCTTTTCTATAGTTAAACCATTTAATTTTTCCTGAAAGCATTTTTATACTCCTAATAATAATACGCCTTGTCATCAGCACAAATTCGGTAGCAACGGCTTGATTGGACAAGGGTACGCACCCGAAGACAAACTGACACTACTTTATTTTTTTACAAAATGCAAGGATTATTTTTCTGGACTTTTTAAGACTTTTTTTGTATAATAAAAATATGGAAAGATGGCAGAGTGGTCGAATGCGGCAGACTCGAAATCTGTTATAGGGCTTGTCTCTATCTGGGGTTCGAATCCCCATCTTTCCGCCAAATTTGACAAGTCGTCTGAAAAGGCGACTTTTTTCTTTATTTTCAATGAGTTATGGTGGTTCGAATGGAACTGAAACAAAAGGCGCATACTTTGTCCAACAATCGAACCGATAATGCAATAAGTACTTGATTTTATTGAGTTTCGCATTTTTGACGCTGTTTGGAGGGGGGTATCTACACTCGAACTAATGCAAAAAAATAACCCCAACCGAAACCGAGGTTATTTTAATTTAAAACCTATCGACAATTAGACTCTTTGTCTACCTGCAACAGGAGTTTTCATTTTTCCCTTATGACTCGCCATCTTTTGTGGGTTTGGCATATTGGATAAAGAAGAAGATCTAAGGCGAGACACAATTACCTTGTCAAAAGCGTCCCCAAAGTCCTGTTTTTCTGTTATATCTGTTTGAGTTAAATCCAATTGGCAGTAATTAAGATAACCACACATAATTTTTATATTTTTAGGTAATGAACAAAGTGATAAACTTCCATCACTTTCTTTAATATAGCGAGGGCTTTCAACCCATTCACGATAACGATTAAATCGAACTTTAGCTGCTTTAATTTCTTCTTCTTCCATGAGGCTGTAGTCGCAGTCATGAATTCTGACTTCTCCTTCAAAGTCCGGAGCTATAAACAAGGGTTTTTTCTTAAAATATACACACGTAACCCCTTTTAATCCAGCGGGAATCATATCAACTTTTGTCTCATCTAAGTACAAGTCAAAGAGAGCTCCTCGCCCAAAAACCTGATACTCGCCCATTCCGCCCAATTTTTCTGGTAAATATTCAAAAATCTTCCCATATTTGAACTTTTCAAAATATTTTTTCATAAAAAAACCTTTCTGTTGAAGAAACATAAAGAATTATATCACATTGAATAATATTTGTCAATGTTTTTTTAGTTCTCGTTCTGCACAGACTCTCCCGCCAAAATAAAACCCCATCATTCGGATGGGGTTAATTTATTAGAAATATCTTTTTAATAACGCGTCCAAAGCTTTTCCGTGGCGGGCTTCATCACGTGCCATTTCATGCACAGAATCATGAATGGCATCCAGATTTAGTTCTTTTGCTTTCTTGGCTATAGCCATTTTTCCATGACAAGCTCCATTTTCACCAGAGAGCATTTTTTCCAAATTTTCTTTGGTGGATTTGCTGACCAATTCCCCTAACATTTCGCCAAAACGGGCAGCGTGTTCTGCTTCTTCATGGGCAATTTTATCCAAAGCTAAAGCAATTTCAGGATAGCCTTCCCGCAGTGCTTGACGGGACATGGCCAGATACATGCCGACCTCAGAGCATTCTCCATTAAAATGGTTCTTAAGCCCTGTTAAGATTTCTTCATCTATCCCTTTGGCAATACCGATACTGTGTTCGGCAGGCCAAGTCATTTCTGCTTTTTCTTCATAAGGCACCAATTGATCCCCGCTTGCCCCACACACAGGACAAACCTTTTCAGCCCCTTCAGGAATATCCACGATTTGACCGCAAACTAAACATTTATACTTCATAATAAACTCCTTTGTTAAAATTGAAGATAGACCCTTGTATCATAACTCCATTGAAAAGTCAATGATTTTTGGTGGGAAGATAGTATCCAAAAATTTTTTCTTGTAATTTTTTTTAATTTAATTTAGAGTTATAAAAGGATACGGCGAAAGTTGTATCCTCAAGTGCCTGAAAAGGTGCAAGAGAGTCGTCGCAGACTCAAAAGTGTACGGTGGGTGAACACGGCCGAAATCTAAGTGTTTTTTCTTTTATTTAAAAGACACTCACCGACAATTTCCCGACCTTGGTCGGGGAGCCTTTGGTGCATGTTCAGGGGAATTTATATTCCTTAAAGACCATCGGGATCATTTTACACTATTTGATTGCGAACTCTCCGGCCACCTGGAATTCAGGTGGTGTTTAAACAATAAAAAAACGGAGACTAATATTATGAAAATAAACTTACTAAAAAAAGAAAAGAATTTAAATTCGATTTGTCATTCTTGCGTAA
>DFKU01000060.1 GCA_002373615.1 Alphaproteobacteria bacterium UBA3637
TAATGGAAATCCTATCCCAAAGTGAAAAAGACACTATTTCTTTTGCCAAGAAATTTGCAAGGACTTTACGGGGCAATGAAATTATCGCCTTGTGGGGCACTTTGGGAATGGGGAAAACCGTTTTTGCTAAGGCCGTGATTCAAGAATTGACGGGGCGTAAAGAAGATGTCCCAAGTCCAACCTTTACTTTACTTCAAACTTATGAGACGCCAAAAGGGGAAGTGTATCACTTTGATTTTTATCGGCTGAAGAATCCAGAGGAGGCCTATGAAATCGGGATTGAAGATGCCTTTGAAGGGGGGATTTCTTTAATTGAATGGCCGGAAAAAATTGGTGGACTTTTACCAAAACGCGCCATCCATGTGTGCTTTGAAATGCAAGACAAGGGACGCAGAATTACAATTGAGGGGGAAAAATGATTTTAACCGAACGTGAACAAAAAATAAAAGAATTCATTAAAAAAGCAAAACTTGGGAAAACAGAAGTGGCATGGCTGGCAAATGATGCCTCAGGGCGCCGATATGCACGCCTGACGTGTCCCCATAAAACCTATATTTTGATGGATTCCCCAAAAAATGAAAAGCCTGAGGAATTTTATAAAATTGATATTTTTTTGGCGGATCGTGGCTTCCCTGTGCCCAAAATTATTAAAGCAGATGTGGACAACGGGTTGATGATTATGGAAGATTTCGGCCCCAAAAAGATGGCTAACGCCCTGACCACGCCAGAAAAAACAGAGACGCTTTATAAAAAGGCGTTGCAGATTTTGTTGGACATGAATGAAATTAAGGAAAGACCTGATTTTATCCCAGAATATACCCTTCCTTACTGGCGGTTTGAAACTAACTTATTGACTGAGTGGTATTATCCGGCTTTGATGGGGAAAAGGCTGCCCGAAAAAGCGTTAAAGGAATTTCAAAAAATATGGGCAAATTTAATTAAAAAAATCTTGAAAATGCCAAGCGCCCTGAATTTATTGGATTATCATGTAGAAAATATTATGGTGCGTCCAAAAGGTCTGGGATTATTGGACTTTCAAGACGCCAGATGGGGAAATATTTTTTATGATGCGGTATCCTTAATTGAAGATGAACGTCATATTTTACCCGATTTTTTACAACAGGAATTGTGGGATTTTTACTTTAATGGTTTTAGCAAAAAAGAACAAAAAAAATATCGCCTGATGTCAGAGTTGGTCGCTGTGCAACGCCACACAAAAGTGATTGGGATATTTGCGCGGCTGGCCATTCGGGATAAAAAAGAAAAGTATTTAAAATGGATTCCGGACAGTTGGAAGTTGTTGGAAAAGCACCTGGATAATCCCAAATTAAAAGCCTATAAAAAATGGTTGGATAAATATATTCCGCAAGAACTGCGTCATCAACCTTTAAAACCAAAGCATTTCCCATACATGACGACTGCCTTTATTTTGGCAGCAGGGCGTGGTACGCGGATGCGCGAATTGACAGACAATTGTCCAAAGCCTTTGGTAGAGGTGGGCGGTAAAACTTTATTGGAGCGCACCTTGGATAAGTTGGGCTGGATTAGCACAAAAGTGGTCAATACCTGCTATTTAGGGGGCATGATTCATGAAGCCTTAAAAGGGCAAAAGATTTTATTTTCTGATGAAAAAGAAGCTATGGAAACAGGGGGCGGTGTGCAAAAGGCTCTGCCACTCATTTTGCCGACGGGAGGTGATGGATTCTTTGCGCTGAATGCAGATACTTTCTTTTTGGATAAGAAAAATGCACCTCTGTTAAAGCAATTGCTAAAGCGTATGGAGCGAGCTTGGAATCCCACCCAGATGGATATTTTATTGGCATTGGTGCCAAAATCGCATGCCTATGGAGACGTACCCAAAGGGGATTATTTCATCAAAAAAGGAAAACCCGTCAGGCGCCATCCAAGCAAGAAAAAAGCACCCTATTGTTTCATGGGCGTGCAGATTCTACACCCTGATATTTTTAAGGGGATTAAACTGCATAAATACAGTTTGGTGGAATTGTATGACAAAGCCGAAAAAGAAGGACGCTTGGGACACATTATCTTTGATGGTAAGTGGTTCCATGTGGGAACACCTGAGGCCGTTCAATCTGTTACGAAGTATTTAAAAAAACATAAACTATGATTTATGGAACGAACTTTGGGGCAAATTTAGCTGAGGTGTTGGCAAAGCACCTGATGAACAAGGCCAAAAAGAATCCGTTTTTATTGGCAAAAATGCAGGTTATTTTACCGACCAGACGCGCCTGTTTAGCCTTAAAAGAAGCCTTTTTTAAGTTGGAGAAAACGACCCTTCTGCCCCAGATGATTCCCCTTTATGAAGTGGAAAGTTTGGATGTGGAATTGCCCCCCGCTATCCCCAAATGGGAACGATTATTTAAGTTGAGTAAACTCTGTCAAGCAAAACCGAATTTACGCGAAATTACCAAGGCCTTTCAAGTGGCGGAAAGTTTAGCAGAATTATTGGATTTATCGTATCAATATGAAGTAGATTTATCCAAAATTAATGAATTGATTCCGACGGAATCCTTTGCCCAGCATTGGCAGGAAACAGCTGAGTTTTTAGATATTATTCAAAATGCTTGGCCCAAAATTTTGGCAGAATCAAATCAAATTGATGCAGGCGACAGATTACAAAGGCTTATTCATTCTTATGCGAAAAAAATAAATTCTGATACTTTTGTGGTGGCGGGGCTGACGGGGGATTTACCTGCCGTGGCAGAATTGATGAAAGCTGTATTAGTGCATGACGGAGATGTTTTTTTAGATGGAGTGGATCAAAAATTTTTGATGCAGGCAAAAAAATGTGAATCCATTCATCCGCAATTTTTAATAGATAAAACAATACAAAAGCTGAAAATAAAGCCTCAGGAGATTCAAATGATTTCTGGGGATATTTCGCATGAAGAATTTGTGGAAGAAGCTTTTCGGTATGATGTTTGGGAAAAATCAAACATTCAAAAAGAAAACCTTCAAAATATCTTTTATATAACTTGTGAAAGTACCGAAAATGAAGCCTTAACAATTGCATTAAAACTGCGTGAAGTTTTGGAAATCCCGGAAAAAACAGGTTGCTTAATTACACCTGACCGAACTTTAGCGCGGCGCGTGATTTGTCACATGAAGCGATGGGGGATTGAACTGGATGATTCAGCGGGACTCCCCTTAAAACACACACCTGTTGGTAGTTTTTTATTGCTGATAAATACTTTGGCACAAAATCCAAATGATGCACAAAATCAACTGGCGCTTTATAAGCATCCTTTATTTGCTGATGGGAAAGATGTGGGGGCTTTTCACATAGAGATTAAAAATGCCGAAAAAAAAGCCAGAAAAAATGACGAATTATTAAATTTTGTACTGTCAGAGTCCGGAAAAGGATTTTTTGATTTAATTCAAACGCCCCGCTTGTGCCCATTAAAAACTTTATTGGAAGAGCACCTGAAATTAGCTGAAACATGGGCAACCACAAACATTGAAGATGGTAAAGATCGTTTGTGGCAAGAGGAGGCGGGAAAAGAACTTATCTCTTTATTAAATGAAGTTTTAAATTATGCAGATATCTTGGGGAATATAGATTCAACCGAATATCCCCATTTTTTCCAAATGCTGATTGAAGGAAAATCTGTTCATTTTAACCATGGAGCACATCCCCGTTTGAAGATTTTAGGTCCCATAGAAGGCCGTTTTTTTCATGCTGATTTATGTATTTTGGGTGGTTTGAATGAACAAGTGTTTCCACCTGTTTCAGATACAGGCCCTTGGGTCAATCGCCCGATGCGGCAAAAATTGGGCTTACCTGATAGTGAAAGTAAAATCATGTTGATGACGCATGATTTTATGCATGCGTGTTGTTCGCGTGAGGTTATTTTAACACGGGCAACAAAAGTGGCTGGAACACCGACTGTACCTTCACGCTTTATTGAACGCTTGCAAGTATTGGCTGAAATCAATGGCGCTTCTTTAAAAACGTATCAAGCCCATTTAGCCACCCTGATGGATAAGCCCACAAAAATGGAGGACATTGTGCGCCCTGCCCCGTGTCCACCCGTGGAGATGCGCCCCACAGAGCTATCAGTCAGCAACATTGAAAATTTGAAGAAAAATCCATATGCAATTTATGCCAAATATATTTTAAAATTACGTCCTTTAAATGATTTGGGAAATCCAAATAAAGCCATCATTTACGGGAATGTGGTGCATAGCGTTTTATCGAAATATTTAACAGAATGCCCGTATGAAAACGATCAAAATAAGCTAATAAATTCTTTTAAAACTGAAATCAAAAAAACACTGCTTAGCCCCGCTGATCAGTTGTTTTATATCAGTCAATTCGAACAGGTCATTCCATTCTTCTTAAAAGAACAATCTGAGGCAGAAAAAGTAAGAACAAAATCCATTTGCGAAGTAAAGGGAAAAGTTATTTTTGATGATACAAACCGCCCATTTACATTGACAGCAAGGGCAGACAGAATAGATATAACACCCAATCAAGGCGCAACGGTCATTGATTATAAAACAGGAACGCCCCCTAGTTTTAAAGAAGTATCTTGTGGCAATTCCCCTCAACTTTCATTAGAGGCCTTAATTTTATCCAAAGGTGGATTTGAAGGAATTCCAAAGGAAAAAGTGACTAATTTACAATACTGGTATTTAGGACGGCGTCCCCAAAAAACAGCTTTAATAAAAGAAAAAGAGGGGGTAAAAGATTTAACCGAATTTTTAAAGAAAACTGAAAATGGGGTCAAAGAACTGATAAAGATATTTGAAAAAGCTGGAACATGCTATGAAGTATGCCCTGTGGCAAAAAACAATCCAAAATTTAATGACTATGAATATTTATCGCGTCAACAAGAATGGGCACATGCCGATGATGAAGGAGAATCAGATGGAAGCGAATGAAGCACAAAACAGAGCCAGTAATCCGTATACTTCAGCTTGGGTATCCGCCTCGGCAGGGTCAGGCAAAACAAAAGTCTTATCCGACCGTGTTTTGAATTTAATGTTAATGACAGGTGAAACAGACAAAATTTTATGTCTGACATTTACAAAGGTAGCCGCCGCAGAAATGGCAAACCGTATCACTGCCAGGTTAAAAAAATGGTCTGTGTTATCGGAAAAAGAGTTAGAAAAGGAATTGGAAAATTTAACGGGAGAATTCCCAAATAAAGAAATTCTAGAGCGTGCAAAGGGATTATTTTCAAAAGCCTTGGAAACAGCTGGTGGATTAAAAATTATGACAATCCACAGTTTTTGTACAACCATTTTGGAACGCTTTCCTTTGGAAGCAAATGTTCCACCACATTTTAAGGTCATAGAAGAATTAACCGCACAAAAATTATTATCAGATTCCTTGGATCAGGTTTTGGAATCACCAAGCAGCCAAAAAGAGGTTCAATTTTTGGCCAAAAAAATGAGTAAAGACGACCTGTTAAATGCCTTAAAAAATATTTTAAAGGAAAGGGATCTTTTGGAGGAACTATTGGAGAGATTTTCAAGTATAGATGAGCTGAACTTTAACTTGAAGAAATACTTTCATATTGAAAAATATCTAACTGAAGAAGAAATAATTTCTGAAAATTTTAAAGTGGGAGATTGGGAAAGTCTGCTTGCCACCTATATTAAAAAGACAGATGGGCAAATTCCAAAGAAATTTTTGGATGATTCTGTGGCACATCTTGTCTATGAAACCAAAGAAAAAATCAAAGCTTTTCGTATGATTGAAACGGATACGATTTTATTTAAAATTACTTTTCAAATTTTGGAAAAATATAATGAAAAAAAGCTTAAAGATGCCTGTCTTGATTTTGATGATTTAACAAATAAAACTTTAGCTCTTCTTAAGCTGTCGGAAATGGCAACTTGGGTATTGTTTAAATTGGATGGGGGAATTGATCATATTTTGGTGGATGAAGCACAGGACACAAACCCAAAACAATGGAAAATTATTGAATCATTGGCAGATGATTTTTTTGCAGGTGAAAGTAAGTCCGAAAAAATACGTACCCTGTTTGCGGTAGGAGACAAAAAGCAATCCATTTACAGTTTTCAAGGGGCGCATCCTGATGAATTTGAAAGGCGTCATAATTTTTTTGAAACTAAGATTAAAGAATCTAAAAACGATTTTGATACCGTTCAATTTAATTTTTCGTTTCGTTCCACAAAGCCTGTTTTAGATTTGGTGAACAAGGTGTTAAAAAATCCAAAAGCAGCCAAAGGCGTCATTAAAGATTATCAAAGTTCCATTCATTTATCCAAGCGCACAGAAGAAGCCGGATTAGTGGAAATTTGGCCGTTGGAAAATCCGGAAAATTTAGAGGAATTACCCGATTGGAATTTACCCATCAAGCGGAAAAATTCAACTTCAGCCATGACGCGCTGTGCCGAAAAAGTCGCGGATAAAATTGCCACATTGATAAAAACAAAGGAAATTTTGCCTTCACAAAATCGGCCGATTCAGGCGGGTGACTTTTTAATTTTGTTACAAAAACGCGGTAAATTGATGCCGGAATTGGTGCGCGCTTTAAAGGAAAGAAATGTGCCTGTCGCGGGGGTGGATCGCTTAAATATTACGGATCACATTGCTGTCAAGGACCTGATGGCTTTGATACGGTTTACGCAACTGCCGGAAGATGATTTGAATTTGGCGTGTTTATTAAAAAGTCCTTTACTTTCCTTATCAGAAGAAGATTTATTTGTCGCCTGTCAACGAGGAAAAAATATTTCGCTGTGGGAAAATCTGAAAAAGGTTTTTCCAAAAACGGTAGAAAAATTAAGGACTTGGCTAAATTTAGCCGATTATAAACCGCCTTTTGAATTTTTGGAAAGCCTGTTAAATGAATTTCATGGGCGTCAACGTTTTGAAGCACGTTTGGGAAATGAGGTGAATGAAGCCTTAGATGCCTTTTTGGATTTAGCGCTTTTGTATGAAGGCGATAACACCCCCTCTTTGCAAGGCTTTTTGGCGTGGCTGACGCGTCAAGAAATCATTATCAAACGCGATATGGATCAAAGCAATTTGAATGCCGTTCGCATTATGACGGTGCATGGATCAAAGGGGTTACAGGGGAATATCGTATTTTTACCTGATACGCGTTCATATTCAGTTAATAACAAGTCCAAAGATTTAATATGGTTAGAAGGATTGCCCTTTTGGATTGCAAGCAAAAAAGAAGCACCAGATTCCCTGAAAAGCTATTTTGAAAAACAAGAAGATTTAGCCTTAGAGGAACGTCATAGGTTATTGTATGTTGCCCT
>DFKU01000002.1 GCA_002373615.1 Alphaproteobacteria bacterium UBA3637
GCCGTGATTGTCGCCATGCAAATTACAAGTGGAAAAGCGGGGACAGGGCTTTCCGTCACAGAATTTACCAATCCGTCAGGATATAAATTTGGTGTAGATACTTCCTACGCGGCAGGGGATAAAACCTTCAGCTTGACTTTATCCAAAAACCCGAGCGGGGATATAGATGAATCCATCTGCACTCAAATGATTGCGGCAACTGGGACAAATTCCGCTATGCTGGTGGCGCCCGGTTGCGGAACCATCACTTTCAATGCTGATATGAGTAAAGGGGTGGCATCGGCATCCGGTTCCGCTTATGACGAAAACGCCGGGGCAAAGGCCTGCACAACAAATGCCGATTGTGATGCCGGATGCCAACAATGCAGTAGCGGCAAATGTATCAGCAAATGTGACGTGGGCCAATACTGCGGCCAAGGCACATCCGGTTCGGATTATGCATGTGTGTCTGTGACGCCGACAACCTGTACTTCTGATACAAACTGTTCATCATCCATGGCCCCCTGCTGTGCCAATGGTTCTTGCACGGTTCCGACGTGCCCGAGCGGGACATTTTGGGGCGATTATGGACCAGATACTTGGGGCTGTTTGGATAGCAACGGGTCGTTCCAAAGTTCCGGGACCTGTTCAAATGAGATAAAGGGGTGCACCAGTAATGCGGATTGCGACACACCGGATGAATATTGTGAGATTCGTTCCACTACATGGAGTTGCTCTTCTCTAGACGTTGGTCGTTGTACATCTGTCGGAACACCGAATACCGTTGCCAAAGCCGAAGGGGTTTCCGGTTCCGCCTATAACGGTTATGTATATAGTTCACAAACAAAGTCGTGGTGGGCAGCGGATAATTGGTGCAAAGCGCAAGGAATGCGTTTGGTGAGCCTGTCTGATTTGAATTTGTCAGAACCGACGAGTAGTTCTTGTTCCGGTACAGGCTGTAAAGATGCATCTGGGAATAATATGACCACAGCCAAATGGCAAGTTCTGAAAGATGCTTTTGGGTCACGTTATTTCTGGACGGTTGACAGCTACAATTCCTGCGTCGCGAACAGCGTGACTTTAGGCGCCACCGTGGAACGCATCGACCGCTACAACCTCCGCTATGCCTTGTGTAAGTAGGCGGTGTGAGGGGTTTTAGCCCGAAACAGCGCAGTCGAACTGTGTGTCGTTCAAGGCGGCAGCCGCCGAAGGACACTTACAGTTCCGTGCCCGAAGCGCAGTTGGTGAGCCATCGGCGAACCTTACGAAGCAAGAACCTGCATTTTAATTGGCTTCGGCCAAAAAAAATATCCCCGTCCAACCACGGGGATTTTTATTTACATATCCTTCGCTTTCAGCTCAGGATGACAAGGAAAGAGATTGCCGCGCCCTGCAGGCTCGAAATAACGGATAAGAGATCCTTCGCTTTCAGCTCAGGATGACTGGGGGATTTTTTTATTTCTTTTCCGGCAAGGTAATCAGGACGCGCAAGCCCTTTTGGGGGCTGTTTTCCAATTTAATGGTACCCCCGTGTGCCAAAACAGAATCCCGCACAATGGTGAGTCCAAGCCCCACCCCTTTTTCGGACTTTTTATCCAACCGAAAGAAAGGTTTAAAAGCATCAGCACGCTTTTTGGCCGGAATGCCAGGGCCATCATCATCAATTGTGATTTGAACATCCTCATCCCGTTTTCCCACAGAAACATTGGCCATGTGAGCATATTTTGTAGCATTAGAGAGCAAATTTGAAAACACCCGCACCAATTCATTCGGGCGCCCCAAAATCGCAAGGGGTTCCTCTATATGCAAGCCAATCGGAAAATCTTCCGTGCGGAATTTATCCACCAGCTCAGTAATAAAGGGGGTCAGCTCAATGCGTTCCATTTCTTCCTTGCCTTCACCTTTAGCAAAGGCCAAATATCCCGTCAATTTATGTTCTACTTCGGTAATGTCTTGATTCAGGGCAATCACAGTTTCATCTTGTTCCATTGCGGACAGTTGTAATTTCATACGGGCAAGAGGTGTCCTGATATCATGTGAAACACCTGCCAACATGGTGGTGCGCTCACTTAAGTATCGTTCAATGCGATCCTTCATGTCCAAAAAGGCCTGTCCAGCCTGACGCACTTCATCGGCGCCTTCAGGTCTGAAACGGGTGGGTTGCCCCATACCAAACAACTCTGCTGCCCGCGCCAAACGGACCATCGCACGCACTTGGTTTTTCATGAACAAAAAAGCAATCCCAAACAACAAACAAGATGATACTATCATCCATATTAAAAAGACGATAACAGTTGAGCTGTAAAAGCGTTTGCGGGGAACCAAAACCTGCAACACCCCTTTGGGCAGTTGAATTAAAATTTGTTGTTTACCGTCTTTTTCTGACCAAGTTTGCAGGGGGTATGGCAACCCCTTTAAAGCAGAGCGTAAATCAGAACTGGCCGGAGATTTGCGCAGTTTCCCCGATTCGGGCAAGGCTTCATCTGCTTCCCACACAAATTGCATCCGCAGAATATCAGAAATTTGCTTTAAATTCTTGTCAATTTCGGGCGGATCAGATTTTACCCATTCAGCCACACTTTCAATTTCACCTGTGACACTGTTCGCCAATTGGCGTGAAACTGTATCCCAGTGACGATTATAAAAAAAGATTGCTATCATCATTTGCAAAACAATCATAGGCAACAAGATAATCAAAACAAAGCGCGCCAACAAATGTGTCGGCAAAATGTGCTTTTTAATAAATTTTAAGATTTTTTTCATAAACGCATCCATTTATATCTTGATTAATTGATTTAAAATTTTACGCCCCTTTTCGCCACCATCCCCACGAATTTTCTTCCACAAAATTTCCTGAAGCAGTAAAACATCATTGTGCATCTGGGTAAATTCCGGCTCAGAAAAAGAAGTCGATTTTTGAATAATCCTTTCTAAATGCGAAACCACATCCGCCACCAAAGGATAACCAAACAAAATCCCTTGTTTTTTTAAGCGTGCTAAAAAAGGCAGAACATCGCGTATTTTTTTTGTTTTTCGCGGTTCATATAAGGTTCTGGCATCAATTAAAGATTGCTTTAATTCTTGAACTTCGCCACAGGCCATTGTCGGAAATAATCGCGCCAAATCATCTAAAGCTTCTTGTTCTTGTGGGTGCATTATACCTCCTGATTTTTGGGGAAAGTATAAGCTATTTTAAAAGTAAAGTCCAGTTTTTTTTGATAGAAATTAATTTGTTGACATTTATTAGAGAGCTTGTTATGATGGAAGGGCACACAGCCGGGCTGTGTGTGGAGGTCTCGGAAACCTTCTTAATAGACACCCGATTATGGGCGAAAATTCCAACTTAGGTTGGAAGATGACAGAATAAGAAGCGTCTTTTGACTTTGAATATGTCATGCTATATCTATTAGTAGTTTTTCGAGCTTCCAACCGCTGATAAAGCGGATTTAACTTTTGCAAAAAAAAGAAAGGAAAGCAAAATGCAAAAAAATATATTGAATAAGGTATATCATACCGCTGGATCCTCGGGTTCAGCTGACGCTGCCCCAAGGATGACAGTGGAATGTGGACGTTTCACCCCTTCATTGTCATTGCGAGGC
>DFKU01000006.1 GCA_002373615.1 Alphaproteobacteria bacterium UBA3637
AACGTGCCGTGATTGTCGCCATGCAAATCACCAGTGGAAAAGCAGGGACAGGGCTTTCCGTCGCAGAATTTACCAATCCGTCAGGATATAAGTTCGGTGTAGATACTTCCTATGCGGCAGGGGGAAAGACTTTCAACTTGACTTTATCCAAGGATCCAAGCGGGGATATAGATGAATCCATCTGTAATCAAATGATTGCGGCAACGGGGACAAATTCCGCTATGCTGGTGGCGCCCGGTTGCGGAACCATCACCTTTAATGCTGATATGAGTAAAGGGGTAGCACCGGCATCCGGTTCCGGTTATGATGAAAACGCCGGGGCAAAGGCCTGCACAACAAATGCCGATTGTGATGCCGGGTGTCAACAATGCAGCGGTGGCAAATGTATCAGTAAATGCGAAGTGGGCCAATACTGCGCCCAAGGCACATCCGATTCGGATTATGAGTGTGTGTCTGTGACACAGACAACCTGTACTTCTGATACAAACTGTTCATCCAAAACTCCCTGCTGTGCCAATGGTTCTTGCACGGTTCCGACGTGTCCGAGCGGGACATTTTGGGCCGAATATAATCCATATACTTTTGGCTGTGTGGATAGCAACTGGTTGTTCCAGAGTTCCGGGACCTGTTCAAATGAGATAAAGGGGTGCACCAGTAATGCGGGTTGCGACACACCGGATGAATATTGTGAGATTCGTTCAAGTACACGGAGTTGTTCTTCTCTAGACATTGGTCGTTGTACATCTGTCGGGACACAGAATACCGTTGTCAAAGCCGAAGGGGCTTCCGGTTCCGCCTATAACGGTTATGTATATAGTTCAGTACCAATGCCGTGGTGGGCAGCGGATAATTGGTGCAAAGCGCAAGGAATGCGTTTGGTAAGCCTGTCTGATTTGAATTTGTCAAAACCGACGAGTAGTTCTTGTTCCGGTACAAACTGTAAAGATGCATCTGGGAATAATATGACCACAGCCAAATGGCAAGTTCTGAAAGATGCTTTTGGGCCAAGTGATTTCTGGACGGTTGACAGCCATAATTCTTGCAACGCGTTCAAAGTGAGGCTGAACAGCGGCAGCGTGGACAACGACGACCACAACTACTACGCCACCAACAACGCTTTGTGTAAGTAGTCCGCATTCTAATTGGCTTTGGCCAAAAAAAATACCCCCAAGGAATTGGGGGATTTTTATTCACATTTGCCGCGGGATTCGGCGAATTGGACGGTTTGGGTTGCGTCAAAGAAAATCAGGCGATGGCAAGAGCCGTCTTTATATGCCCACATTTGATGGTCGCCCTCATGGCGGATAACAACCGGCTTGCCATAGGATTTTTCAACTTCACGCATGGTTTTTCCCTTTAAGTCGGAAAGTTCAATGCCGCCCGAAAAGGTGCACCCGGAAAGGATTAAACAGAATAAAAATGCTTTTTTCATGAGGCGTATCCTAAATGCTTTTCAAAAAAATTGCAAGTCTTTTCATAAAAAAGATTGACACCACGCAAAAAAATCGCTAAGCTCACTTCATTAAAAAGAAGGGGAGAAGTCATGCAACAAAATTGTCGGCCTGTGTGCCATGGGGGAAAAGTGACAGCAAAAGAATTGCAACAGCTGATTGAGTGGCATATCAAGTATTCACTATCCAAGCAAGTATCAGAGGCGCACAAAAGTCATTTATTTACCGCTTTAGCCTTGGCGGTCAAGGACTTAGCCATTGATGGCATGTTTAAAACTGCCAACCGCAACAAAAAGGCCAAGAAGCGTGTGTATTATCTGTCTTTAGAATATTTGTTGGGGCGGTTGTTGGTCAATAACCTCAGCAATTTTGGCATATTGGATTTATTGGATCAAATTCATTTGGATAATCCCATACCTTTACGCGAAGTCATTGAAGAAGAACCGGACCCTGCCCTTGGGAATGGGGGCTTGGGACGATTGGCCGCCTGTATTTTGGATGCCATGGCGACCGAAGATTTGCCGGGCTATGGGTACGGCATCAACTATCAATTCGGGCTGTTCAAGCAATACTTTGAAAACGGGTGGCAAAAAGAAAGGGCTGATTCATGGTTGGAAACGGCCTCGCCTTGGCAGATTGAACGGGGCGATAGAGCCTGTTTAGTGCCGATTGCCGGCGAAATTATTTATGAGGAAAAAAATGGACACCGCCTGCCCCGTTGGGTCAATACGCGTCAGATTATCGGGGTCCCCTATGATATGCCTGTGGTGGGATTTGGGGGTAAGACGGTCAATTACCTGCGCCTGTATGCCGCAAAGGCCACTAACACCCTGAATTTGGATTTATTCAATAAAGGCGGGTATGTGGATGCCGTGGAGGAAAACATTAAAGTGGAAACGATTTCCAAGGTGTTGTATCCTTCCGATAATATCGCTCAAGGAAAATTCTTGCGCTTGATGCAACAGTATTTCTTTGTGTCCTGCGTTTTAAGCGATATTTTAAGACGCTTTTCCGAGGAGCATTTACCCTTTGACGAACTGCCGAATAAAGTTGTTTTACAATTGAATGACACCCATCCCACTTTGGCGATTGCCGAATTAATGCGCCTTCTGATTGATGTTTATGGTTTAGAATGGGATCGGGCCTGGAAAATTACGCGAGGGTGCATGGCCTATACAAATCACACGTTGCTGCCAGAAGCATTGGAAAAATGGCCGGTTTCTTTGTTTGAAAAAGTGATTCCAAGGCATCTGCTCATTATCTATGAAATCAATGAATGGTTATTGCATGAAGTACGTCAAAAATACCCCAATGACAATGCCAAATTGGCACGCATGTCGTTGATTGAGGAAGGCCCTGAAAAGCAAGTGCGCATGGCAAATCTGGCCATTACAGGCAGTTTTTCCGTGAACGGGGTTGCCGAAATTCATACGGAGTTGGTGAAACACAAGTTAGTGCCTGATTTTTACGATTTATGGCCTGAAAAATTCAATAATAAGACAAACGGGGTCACACCGCGCCGGTGGTTATTACAGGCGGATGAAGGCTTGGCAGATTTCATTACAAAGCATATCGGAGATAAGTGGATTACCAAATTGGATGAATTGAAAAAATTAGAGCCTTTGGCAAAGGATGAAAATGCCCTGAAAGAAATCAATGAAATTCAATTCAAAAATAAGGAACGCTTGGCGGATTATATTGAACAAACCATGGGAATCAATTTAAATCCTCATGCTATTTTTGATTGTCAGGTGAAGCGCATTCATGAATATAAACGCCAGCTGTTGAACGCCATGCATATCATGCATCAATATTTAAGTTTTGTGGAAGACGGGGTGGAGCTGACGCAGCCAAAGGTGTATATCTTTGGGGGAAAAGCGGCGCCCAGTTATGATTTTGCGAAACTGACCATTAAATTGATTAACAATATCGCCGATATTGTCAATAATGATAAACGATTGAAAGACCAATTAAAGGTTGTCTTTATTCCTGATTACAAAGTATCCAGTGCAGAACTGATTATTCCGGCGGCGGATGTCAGTGAACAAATTTCCACTGCAGGCTTTGAAGCATCGGGGACCAGCAATATGAAATTGGCCATGAATGGGGCTTTAACGGTGGGGACCTTGGATGGCGCCAATGTGGAAATTTTGCGTGAAGTCGGCGAAGAAAACTTCTACCTGTTCGGCTTGACAGCCGAAGAAGTTGCCGAACGCCATCAAAAGGGAACACACAGGCCTTGGGATTATTACAACAATGATTTAAACATCAAACGTGTGATGGATTCGTTGCAATCCGGCTTTTGGGCCCCCAATGAAGATAAAGACCTGTTTGCCCCCATTTTCCAAAACATTATGTTCAAGGATTTTTACCTGTTATTGGCGGATTTTGAATCCTATTGTCAGATTCAAGAAAAAATTTCACTGGACTTTAAGGATCGCCTGTTATGGGGCAAAAAATCTTTGTTCAATATTGCACGTTCAGGCATTTTTTCCATTGACAGAACGGTGGCAGAATATGCAAGGGATATCTGGCATGTAGCCCCTGTAAGGGATAAAAATGGCTGAAATGTTGCGTTTTTTTGGGCGTCGTAAAGGAAAGCCCATTCGCTCTGGGCGGGCGGATTTAATGCAAAATTGGCTACCAAAGTTAACGGTAAAAGTACCCCAAAAAGGCAAAATTCACTTAGAAAAACAATTCGGCATTCCCCCTCATTCTTTGGAATTGGAAATCGGTTTTGGGGGCGGTGAACATTTGGCAGAGATGGCAAAACGCGAACAAACAACCGGATTTTTGGGCGCTGAGCCCTTTCAAAACGGGGTGGCCTCGCTACTAGCCCATTTAAACGGATCGCATGCAA
>DFKU01000081.1 GCA_002373615.1 Alphaproteobacteria bacterium UBA3637
TCATGGCGGAATTATAGCCCGCTATCCCTGCGACACTCAAGACGCCCATCACCGCCAGGACACCCAGCATTTCCACCATACTGCGGCCACACTCACCCGTCATTACGAGCCCACCTTTTTTATATCCCGTCATTGCGAGCCCGATAGGGCGTGGCAATCTGCCAGAGATTGCTTCGTTGGCAAGGCCGCCTCGCAATGACAATGAAGGGGTAGAACGCCCATACTTCTCTGTCATCCCTCGTTTAACGGGGAGCCACAGGCGACGCCAACAGGCGGTCCCGTAAGGGACGAGCGTAGTGAGCAATCTCATGAGATCCCCGCTTTCGCAGGGATGACAAGTGGAGGTGGAACGTCCACACTCTGTCATCCTCGGGGCAGCGCATTGTTTATTTTTTGTCATCCTTGGGGCAGCGTCAGCTGAACCCGAGGATCCAGCGGTATGATATTCCTTACTAAATATATTTTTTTCATTTTCTTTTGCCTTTCTTCATGTAAAAAAGTTATGCCACTTTGGCGTAAAAGCGGCTGGATGCTCAAAACTATACACAAAGAAATAGCGCGGTATAAAAGTTTTTGCAATATTTTTATTAGGGCAGAAAAAGAAGCCTCTTTTAATTGGGCTTTATGGAAATGAAATCCTTGAAAACAACCTATTCTCGGCCACCAACACGGGTCAGCATTTCCAAAGCAATATCTTCACTTAACTCTTCGACTGGACTTTCGTTTTCTTCTTCATCTAACATTTTAATACCTTCCTTGCCAGCGCTTTTACCCATGACTTTAGCTGCTTTTTTGATATTTTTTCCTTGATTTAATCCTTGCAGGGCAACTCCACCACCAGGTATAATGGCATTCATGGCAACTTCAATAGCTAACCCTTCAACAGATGCCTGTGCTAACCTTTGCAGTATTTCTGATTTTGACTCATCTTTTTGAGAGACATTTTCTTCTTGTTTTTTGGTTTTATTCATGTGCTTCTCCTTTCTTAGATTCTACTAAATCTTAAATTTAAATCAAGTTTTTTCTTGCAATAGGTGGAAAAAAAGACTACACTTTTTTTATGGAAAATGAAGATCAAATAAAACAAGAATTGCAAGATTTAGCGGACAAATTGGAACGCTACGATCGGGCGTATCATCAACAGGATGCCCCCTTGGTAACAGATGCCGAATACGATGCTTTGCGGCGGCGTGCAGAAGAATTGGAGGCCCGTTATCCACATCTTATTCCCACCAACAGCCTTTCTCGCCGTGTTGGATTTGCGGTGGCCACCGGTTTTCAAAAAGCAACCCATACTGTCCCGATGCTTTCATTGGGCGATATTTTTTCTGAGGCAGAAGTGGTGGATTTTATGGATAAGATTCACCGATTTTTAGGCTTGCCTATGGATGCGCCCATTGAAATGGTGGCGGAACCCAAAATTGATGGACTCGGTTTTTCCGCTTGGTATGAGGATGGCGTTTTTACGCGTGGTGCCACCCGTGGGGATGGCATGGTGGGGGAAGATATTACTGAAAATTTAAAAACAATTTCGGAGCTCCCCAAAAAATTGCAAGCTGGAAATGATTTATTTGATGCCCCGCCTAAAATTTTAGATGTACGCGGCGAAGTCTATATGTCCAAAAAGGACTTCTTTATTCTCAATGAAAATCAAGAAAAAATAAAAGAAAAGATTTTTGCGAACCCCAGAAATGCGGCGGCCGGCAGTCTGCGCCAACTGGATGCCAACATAACCGCCAAACGCCACTTACAGATTTTTGCCTATGCTTTGGGGGCGTATGAAGGCCAATCTTTCAAGACGCATTGGGATTTCTTGCAAACTTTAAAAGGCTGGGGATTTCCCGTCAATCCGCTGATTCGTCTTTGCCAGACCACACAAGAAATGCTGGACTTTTTCCATGAAGTGGGGGAAAAGCGTGCTGGCCTTCCCTATGATATAGACGGCGTGGTCTATAAGGTCAATGATTTAGCCCTTCAAAAACGCTTAGGGTTTATCGCACGGTCTCCTCGTTGGGCGATTGCGCATAAGTTCCCTGCAGAGCAAGCGACCACACGCCTCAATAAAATTCGGATTCAAGTGGGACGGACGGGTGCCATGACCCCTGTCGCGGATTTAGAACCCATCAATGTGGGGGGAGTCTTGGTGCAACACGCCACTCTTCACAATGCGGATGAATTGAAACGCAAAGACATTCGTGAAGGCGATACGGTCGTCATCCAACGGGCAGGGGATGTGATACCGCAGGTTGTGCGTGTTGTTTTGGAAAAGCGTCCCAAGAACAGTCAGCCTTTTGAGTTCCCATCCGTTTGTCCCGTTTGTGGTGCTCATGCCATGCGGGAAGGCGCTGATGCTGTCACTATTTGTACCGGCGGCCTCACTTGTCCCGCCCAAGCCATGGAACGCCTGAAACATTTTGTATCCAAAGATGCACTGGATATTGAAGGTCTGGGTGATAAAAATATTGAACAGTTTTATCAATTAGGTTGGATTAAAAATCCCGTGGATATTTTTACTCTGCAGGAAAGACACGAATTTGATTTGCTTTCCTTGGAAGGGTGGGGACAAAAATCGGCTTTAAAACTTTTTGATGCCATTCAACGTCGAAAAACAGTTCCTTTAAATCGCTTTATTTATGCGCTGGGGATTCCTGAAATTGGGGAAGCAACCGCTAAAGATATTGCAGGATACTTTAAATCGTGGCAGAGTTTTCAAGAAAATGCTGTTGCATCAGATGCCTCCGAACGCTTGATGAAAATTGATGGGATTGGCGTGGCAATGGCCAAAGAGATTGTGGACTTTTTTGGGGAAGAGCATAACCAAAAACTTCTTGGAAATTTACTTGCGTTCATAACCGTGGAAAACGCCATGGAAGAAACCGGTAAAACGCCATGGAAAGGAAAAACTTTTGTTTTGACAGGGACGTTATCTGTGGCCCGTGAAGAAGTTAAAGCACGGATTCAAGAATTAGGGGGGAAAGTATCAGGATCGGTTAGTTCTAAAACAGCTTATGTCGTGGCTGGCACTGATCCCGGCAGCAAGTACACAAATGCCTTAAAACTTAATATACCTATCCTAAATGAAGAAGAATTCAAAAAACTGCTTGACGAAGCTTTAAAATAAGCTTATGATAAGAGAAAAAGGAAAGGGGAATCATGGATACAAACAGAGCTATGCCGCCACAAAAACCAGATCAACCGAGGACATCATCTGTTCATAGTGGGACGGATACGGATTTGTACAGAGCTATTGTCGGAGAAATCAAGGAAGAGGAAATACTGGCTCCCCCCAAGAAAAAGCAGACAATTATTATGTCCGCTGTTGTTTTGTTTATGAAAGTCACGTTTTATTTTGATTCTGTTAGAAGGTCAAACGAAGGCTTATTCCATTTTTTAGGGGGACTATGGGCTGGTTTTATGGGCTTGATTTATTTAGGGGGGCTAGTAACATTATTTTTGTCTGTTTATGCACGTGCACGTCTGCCTCTTTATTTGGAAAGTTTTTTTTCTGATCACCATTTAAAATATGATTCTTTAAAAATGGCAGATTATTCTTTGTCCAGAATAAAAGTAACAAATTTGCATGATGATGAAAATAAATATGTGGTGCCACAACTCAATATTCATTCTACCTTCGCAGATTTTTTGCAAGGTCGTATCAGAACGGTGACCGCAGATGGTTTGCAGCTCAATTTGAAATCAGCTAATGGAAATTCGGATAGTTTGGAAAATGTCCTCAAAGTTTTGGATATAATTGCAAATCCGATGGAAGCTGGTTTAAATCTGAAAGTGAATTCTATAACGATTAATAATGCTATTTTGAACATAGAAGGGAAAAGTACTAAAATTCCAGTCAATTTTTCTATGTCCGGCCTTTATACCAAAGAAGCTCAGGTGATTATCCCATTTACAGTGGATGAAGAATTCCTTAAGATGGATGCTTCATTGACTGTCAATGGTTCTGCAAATGAACGTCAGTTAAATTTAAGCATTAAATCTGGAACTTTGGTGCTTCCTAATCGTGCTCCAGAAGAATTGCAGGGTGAAATGAATATCAAAACTTCTTTAAACAAAGTGGTTGCTTTGAACTCGAAAATCAATTTAAATTATGGATATAATCTTAAAAATATCGAAACCAATCTTGAACGAACAGAAAAAGGCTTTAAGGGAAATATATCATTTGTTTTGAATAACACCTCAGAAAAAACTTCTAAACCCTTGGCAGATATATTTATAGGATTTGATGAACTTTTCTTTTCAAAAGATGGGTTTGTCTCGACTTCATTACCTCTTCAAATGAAGATTAACCGCTTGGTTCGTAATGCTACTCTTTTAGAAGGAGTGGAAGGACTCTTAAAGGGGAAATTAAATTGTAATTTGTCAAAGATTGAGTGTAATTATGACTTGACTCAAGAAGCAATTATTCGATATCAAAATTTGTCAACCAAGTACAAAGAACAAAACATTAATATTAATGATTCTGGCGCAATTACCTTTTTACCTTCTTCGGATGTACTTTCTTTGAAATTACAAGATTCTTCCATCGGACTCAATTGGATTATGTCCAAGGTAGATTTGAACGGATACTATAATTTACCATCTAATACACTCCATTTGGCGGCCGATACCTGCCAATTGTCTGGGCATTTTTCTGTTCAAATTAATCAAGATTCATTTGATGTTAAAGTTGAAAATGGTCTTTATGAAACGCCAGCACTTGTTATGAAAGGGATCGATTTAATGGCGGATGATTTGTACAATCCGACGGCTCCTATTCATTTTTCTTCAAAAGAAGTGACAACTTCCTCACCTTTATTGATGCGCCCTGTTTCTGTGGATATGACTTATTTAAATCGTCAAATAAAGGCAAATGTTCGGGTAAAAGATTCAAAGTTATCGCTGATAGCTGAGGGTGTTTTTCAACCATTTCAAAAAAACTTTGTCGGTCAATTTAAAATACCAACAATTGATTTATCAGAACTGCCATTCACCTTATCTGATTTGTCTTCTGTTTTTCCAGAAAATTTAACAAATCTTTCAGGGCAACTGATTGCCGCAGGACAGCTAAACTTTGCAGGGAGTGCAAATGTTTCCGGGCCATTTTATTTAGGGCTAAAGGATATTTCATTTCGTTTAAATGATACACCCGTTGAACAATTAAATGGTGTAATTGCCTTACAGTCTTTGATTCCATTGGTATCTGCTCCCAATCAAAATTTATTTATAGGAAAAATAGATACCCTTGTTCCTCTCACGAATATCAATGCTTCTTTCCAATTTGAAAATCAAGCATTGCGTTTGCTTGGCGCCCGCTCAGAATTGGGGGATGAAAGTTTATCTGTTGCCAGTGCATTGATTCCTTATAGAAAACCAAGTGCTCTTTTATATTTAAAAACAGATAAAGATTTTGATATTGCTCGTATGACACCTTTCCTTAATTTGACTGGGGTAACTCCGGTGGGTGGAACAGGCTCGTTGGCCATCCCTGTAAATATCTCTGAAAATGGGGTTGAGCTTTCTTCTGCGACTTTAAAGGTCAATAATGTTACTTTGCGTCAAATACCAGGGAAACCGGATATTATGGGGTTATTTCAACAAGGGAATAATGCTTATATGATTCGCAGTGGTCAATTGATTTATGATCCAGATAAAAAACTTCAAGTCGATTTGGATGGGTGGTTAATGCCAATGCGTAAACGGGAAGCATTTGTCCAAAAAGATATTCAATTGGAAAAACCCTTGTTTAAACCGGGTAAAATACAGCCAATACCCCAAAAAATTCAAGATAGGCAAAAACTTTTGTTTCAAACATATATGGAAGAATCAGTTCAATGATGAAAAAAATAATAATTTTGGTGGGAATCTTATTATCAGCTTGTGCCAGGCCAAACTTGATAGAAACACCGCTATCGCGCAGCCAAATTTATTATGGGCAATCAGTGGCAGATTTATATGATAATTTTGGGGCTCCCAAACGGGCGGCCCAATATGCCTACGGAGTTATTGAATATACCTTTATTACCGAAAATATTGCAGTTGAAAATTTGGATAAGCGGTTGATGTATTGTAATATGTGGGTTTATGCTCAAAACAATCGGGTGATTGATTGGAAAAGTGAAGGGAATAATTGTCATTTTCATGAACCGGATCCCAAAGTGATTCGCTATTTAGATGAACGACGGGATGAAATACCGGCTCAGGTAACCTTTGATGAATATTAACTTCTGGGATGGGCTTTTTTATAAACACGATCCAAATCTTGTAAAGTAATTTCGGTGTATCGTTGTGTGGCGGACAGAGTTGAATGCCCCAATAATTCTTGGACTGAACGCAAATCCCCTCCGGCTTGTAATAAGTGGGTGGCAAAACTGTGACGCAGGGCATGGGGGGTCACTGTGTCTGGTAAGTTCATAGCATACCTGATATGACGTACAGCTCTTTGGACAACGCCAGGATTGATTCTGTCCCCACGCGCACCTACAAATAAAGGGGCATCAGGTGTCGGGCAAGGATGCCCCTCCAGATATTTTTGAATAGCTTTTCTGACGGCAGGCAACAGTGGGACAAGGCGTTGTTTGTTACCTTTTCCTGTAATAACCATTGCCTCTTGATCCAAGGGAACATCTTTAATGTTCAGCGATAAGGCTTCTGCAATTCTGAGGCCCGCTCCATACATCAATGTGAACAAAGCCACATCCCTTAAACCTTGCCAATGTTCTTTTTGCATTTCTTGGGCCACTTTCAAAAATTTTCCTGCTTGGTCTGCTGAAAGAGGATGGGGCAGTATTTTATTGGGACGCGCAGAGCGCACTGCCATAATGGCTTTATTTTGAATGAGCCTTTCCCGCATTAAAAAACGAAAGAAGTTTTTAAGGGCTGACACTCCCCGTGCAATGCTGGCTTTGGAAATCTTTTGTTCTGATCGCCATGCCAAAAATGCGCGAAAATCTGTAATTTTTAAATTTTCTAAATCCCTTAAATCCGCTTCTTTTCCCAAATAATCCAATAAAAAGGTGAAAAATTCTTTTAAATCTTCTTGGTAGGATTCGGCGGTAAGAAGTGAAAGACGCCTTTCAGACACCAAATATTCCTGCCATTTTTGAATTGCTAGGCGGACTTTTTCTGAGGCGGTTGATTCAAAAGGGTTGAATTTAACTTCCATTTTGTGTATCCTTGTCTTTGTAAGTGTAAAGGAAAAAAAGAAAAAATGCAACGCGTTTTTGTGCTTTTCCCCGTGGCGCTGGGGGCGTATGAGTATTTGACGGATCTTCCCGTTCAAGTGGGACAATTTGTAAGTGCCCCTTTTGGTAAGAAAAAGGCGCTGGGGGTTGTTTGGCCCCAAAAATCTACCGAGGATTACCCCGAAGAAAAGCTAAAAAAAATCATTTCTGTTTTGCCGGAGCCCCCCTTGCCGGAGCAAACTATCCATTTTGTCAATTGGGTGGCGGGTTATACGTTGGCCCCCTTGGGTGCCGTTTTAAAAATGGCTTTAAATGCTGAAATGGGAAAGGTGAGTAAAAAGCCCTTGGTTTTCATGCCCCCTAATCCGGATCACACTCAAATTGATTTTTCGCCCGCACAATTAAAGGCCGTCAAAGCCATGCAGGCCTTAAAAAACTTTAAAGTAGCCTTATTGGACGGGGTGACGGGCTCTGGCAAAACAGAAGTTTATTTTGAAGAAATGGCGCACGTTTTGGCACAAAAAAAACAAGTTCTTGTGTTGCTTCCTGAAATCATTTTAACGACCGCATGGCTGAAAAGGTTTGAATCCCGCTTTGGTGTCACCCCGGCCCTGTGGCATTCCGCCCTGACACCCAAGCAACGCCGTGATACATGGGAGGCGGTCAGGAACGGTTCTGCCCAGGTTTTGGTGGGCGCGCGCTCAGCCCTCTTTCTTCCTTTTTTGAATTTGGGCTTGATTGTTGTGGATGAAGAGCACGACCCTTCTTTTAAACAAGAAGAAGGCGTCCTTTATCAGGCGCGTGATATGGCGATTGTCAGGGCAAAGCTTGCCGACTGTCCCATTGTTTTGGCCAGTGCAACCCCCAGTTTGGAAACCTACACACATGCGCGGGAAGGGCGCTACTTACATTTGAAACTCCCTGAACGCTATTTGGGGGCCCAGCTTCCCGAAACACGCATTGTGGATATGCGTAAAAAAGAAAAAGGCCCTGTCCTTTTTATTTCCAAAGAATTAAAAGAAGCCCTTTCAGACCGCTTATCACGTCATGAACAATCCCTTTTGTTTTTGAATCGACGTGGATATGCCCCCTTGATGCTTTGTCGCGCCTGTGGGAATCGCTTACAATGCCCCTATTGCTCCGCATGGTTGGTGGAACATAAAGGAAGTCACAACCTGCAATGCCACCATTGTGGCTATACCATGCCCACGCCGAAAGAGTGTCCCCAGTGCCACGAAAAAGATTCTCTGGTCGCCTGTGGCCCGGGGGTAGAGCGCATTGCCGAAGAAGTGGCAACCCTTTTCCCTGAGGCCCGCATCGCCCAAATTACTTCGGATACCTTGACCCATCCCCAAGATTTTTTGGCTTTGATGCAACAAATTGAACAAGGCGACTTGGATATTTTGATTGGCACACAGGTTCTTGCTAAAGGTCACCACTTCCCCAATCTGACTTTGGTGGGAGTGATTGATGCTGATATGGGGTTGGCAGGGGGCGATTTACGGGCAGGGGAACGCACCTTCCAATTGTTGCAACAGGTGATGGGGCGGGCAGGGCGCGAAAGCAAAAAGGGCTTGGCACTTCTTCAATCCTATAACCCCGAAAATTTAATTATCAATGCTCTTTCGCAAAATGACCGTACGGCCTTTTTGACGGAAGAAATGACCACCCGAAAGCTCCTTAATATGCCCCCTTACGGGCGTTTGGCCAGTATTATCGTGAGCGGGCGTAATCAACTCGCTACTTGGCAAACCATTCAAATGCTGGCGAAGAAAGCTCCCCTTCAAAAAGGGATAGAACTGCTGGGGCCGGTTGTTGCGCCCATTTCCAAACTGCGCGGCAAGTTCCGCTATCGCCTGCTGGTCAAAGCCCCCAAAGAGGCGCGCCTTCAAAATTACTTGCATTTTTGGTTGGATGGGATTAAAATACCTGCATCCGTGGATATGCGGATAGACATTGACCCCTACAGCTTTTTTTAAGGAATACCATGAAAATTTTCTCATTTCTTTTTTCGCGCTTTAAACGTTTAGCTATTGCCATTTTATATCAACTCCCGTGGGTTTTGGCAGGGATAGCCCTACATTTTTATGCCTATCACACCTTTGCTGATAAAATTCAAAAGGCCTTTGGTATTATGGAAGCACAAGATCGTTTAACGCAGGCCACTCAAGCCACAGCTTTTATGAAAAATATGATCAGCGTTTCTAACCCTGTGGCTTCTATCAATTACCTGACTTCATTGGTGACGCAAACAACCGCTTGGACGCGCCTTAATTCTTCACAAATGTTCGCGGGAGTGGCGACTTCTTTCAGCTTGTGGTTGGTGGACGCCTTTTTGTTTATCGGGGGAATCTACCTTGTTTGGCGCGTGATAAAACTCTACCGTCAAAAGGGCAGACAACTTGAAAGCGCCGATTTGGTTGCCAAAGAATTGCAGCCTTATTTTCAGGGACTTCAAAATGAAATTCAAACGCTTCGCCAAGAAATTCAGGATTTAAAAAATGAGCAAAATAACCCTACAAATTCGCCTGACACCAGGGGCTAAAAGGACAGGCTGGCAAGGCCTTTGGAATGGTACCCATTGGCGTGTGGCGGTGCAGGCCAGGGCAGTGGATAACAAAGCCAACGAAGCCCTGATAGAATTTCTTTCAAAGGAAACGGGCGTTCCCCAAAAAAATATCACGATAATCCACGGCATCACCAGCCGTCAAAAAACAGTGGAGATTCAAGGTCTTTCCTCTTTTACGCCATCGCTTGATACTGATTAGATTCCTTTTTTATAAAAAAAATTGAAAAAAAGGCTTGCTTTTTATTAAAAAAAAGGGTATAATTCCGCCAAAAGAAACCAGATAAGGAGAATAAAATGAAAGAAAATATACATCCTGATTATCATGAAATTACCGTTGTTATGACGGACGGAACAGAATTTAAGACCCGCTCAACAATGGGTAAAGCAGGGGACACAGTGCGTTTGGATATTGATCCGGCTTCTCATCCGGCCTGGACAGGTGTGTATCGTTTGATTGACAGCGGTGGACAACTGGCTAAGTTCAACAAGCGCTTTGCTTCTTTCAAGAAAAAATCCGCTTAAAAATTCAAAAAGGCAATCTTCGGATTGCCTTTTTTATTTCTCTACATGTCATACTCGGGCTTGACCCGAGTATCCAGCGAAATGGTATTCCTTATAATTTAAATCCTTGCATTTTTTTTATAAGTTTGCTATAATTTTACTTGATTGGGGTGTCGCCAAGTGGTAAGGCAGCGGATTCTGATTCCGCCATTTCGTTGGTTCGAATCCAGCCACCCCAGCCAATAAAAGGCCGCCCGTTTGGGCGGTTTTTTTATTGGCTAAGGCGTATTGGTTTCGGCCCAACGAAGTTGGTTTGCTCGCGAACAGCGTGAGCGGACGCCATAGGCGGTCCCGAAGGGATAAATCGCCCCCGCGATTTACAATCAGCCCCCCCAACCACTGAGCAAAACAAAAATAATCCAGTGAATTATTTTTGTGCGCAAAGCAATGAGACACAATGAGCCAAATGGAAATGTAGGATGAATTGATGTCGGAATTGGCACAAACGTTCAGAAAAGGCGACTTTTTCTTTTGTTTACAAGTGCTTACAAAAGTCCGTGTGTGACCGTTCAAAAATAGCCAAATTTTTGCTCTATACGGACTATTTTTTGAAATTATCCTTTTTTGTCAAGGAGTATTTCTTGGGACATAACTTTCTATATTGATATTCTTTTTTCATAATAGTAAACTGTATTTATAGCAAATAGAAAGGTAAGAAAATGAAAAAGTTTTTATTCTTATTTTTAGTTAGTTTTATAGGATTAAATTTGTTTTCCTCAAAATTGTATGCTTGTATAAATTCCAATTGTCAACCATGTCCTGATGGTTTTTTACCTACTTATAAATGTTGTAAAGAAACAAGTAAAACAGATTGTGTTCTTAAAGGACAGGATTCTTTTTGTAGAGAAGCAGGGTTAAAAGGATATACAAAGGAGGTTGAGTTTTGTTGTAATACAAATTCTACAGAGTGTAGTGATGTTGTACCAGTAGAATGCCCTAAGTGTGAAGAAAACATGGGAAATCGTCCTAGGCGACGCTAGTCCGTGTATTGCAAGATGACTCCAGCCAAGTCTTGAATGCCGCTATTTTTTAGTGGTTTTTCTTTTAAAGTCAATTACTTATATGAGTCCGTGTTGTTACCTATCAAAATAGGCTAAAGATAGCACTTACACGGACTAATAATGTCAAAATATCTTTTGTTTTCAATAATGGACTCTTGGGATACCTAAAAATCATCCCAGACTTTTGACTTCTACCCACGTGATTAAAAAAGTTAAATTTTTACGTCAAAAAAGTTTTTTTCCCTAAGGTGATAAACAGGAACCTCATTACTTTGGTGTAATCAGGTTGAAATAATGATCGTAATTCAAAACCTGCCCCAGGGGCCGGTTATAAAAAAAAGAAGGATGCTTTTGTAGACACCCTTCCTGCCTGTTTTTCTTTGGAAGTCGTATTATCTCTTCCAAAAGGCAGTTGCATTATACGTAGCTTTCAATCAAAAGCACATAGTTCACTGTAATTTTTATGATAATTTATCATTTTTTGCCTGAGCCATTCTATTCAGAAAGCGTCTGAGAGTGGCGTTTTGAACACCCATGATTTGGGATATTTTGTTTTGACTCACGCCTGTGTTTAAAAGTTTTTGGATTTTACGCGTATTTTTCGTCAGTTTCAGTTTTTTAGATTGAGCAGAAAACGGACGCCCCAGCTTTTTACCACTGTTTTTCACATTTTCAAGGGCTGCTTTTGTACGTTCAGAAATCAGTTGTCACTCTATTTTAGAAATAATTTCAAAAAGATATTATTCGCTTCTTGTTTTCATTATAGAACGAGCTGTCGCACCGTAAATTGTTCCTTTTGATGCAATAATTTTTTTGATTGGAGTCTTTCTTCGTCTATCCAAAACAATTGTTTGAACTGAATTTTCTGGGGATATTTTATAAATTTCATCCCCTTTTTCGGAAGCCACAAATATATGCTGACCATCCGATGCAATAGCAGACACTTTTTTATTGTTAAAATTTACCACATCAAAACTGGACGATAAGTCTTTTGAAAATTGGATCAATTTTTTTTGATCAGAAGACACTGCATAAACTTTTTCACCCAACAAAGCAACGCCACAGGAGGATTTTATGCCATCTTTATTACCCCATACATCTGACCCTAACTCGGTATACAGTATAGAATCTTGCCCATTTTTATCTGTGACGGTCCACCAGATATTGGCATTATCTGTTGTGCTACTGTGAATTTTTGAAAATTCTTTACCATCAAAGTAATCATTGGCTGTTTCCACTAAATTAGTATTTTCATTTATTTGATATTGTGAAGCACATACCATCTCATCATCTGGATCAATAAAACTGAGCCATAGATGTCCATCAGCTGTGCATAGATATGGAGAAGGAAAATCATCAAATCTATCAGATTTAATTTCAGCAGAATCCCGATGACCAACGGATGATAAAGCACTTTTGCTTACATTCATATTACCCAAGATATACTTATCATGAGTACCTTCCAAACTATACCAAGCATTTGTTGAATGAGAATCGTACGTGATCCCGGCAATATTATTTGTAAAAAGTATTTCTGTCGTGTTACCAGCACCAAAGGCAGCATTCAGGTTATTTGTATTTGCCGAAAACAACTTCACAGGGACATTTCCTATTCTGGCATCATCTGAGGTTATCAAAAGTTGATTATTAGCTAAAGCAATATCTTTAATCGTGCCGGCAGGAAGGTCAGCTTCCTCAACGGAATTTGTGACTGTATTCGCTTTGCCCGTATAGCTCAAAGTGGACATCAATGCCCCCATTGTTAGCAATTTTTTTAAACTTTTAAACTTCATTCCCATCCCTTTTTGAAAGTTACACAATAGACAAAGTATACCACAATAAAATATTTTTGTCAATAATTATCATATTTTGTTTTCTTATCTTAAAATAAAACTTGTTTTTTATAATGTTTTAGTATATAATTATGTCAACTCTAAAAAGGACTAATTCATGAAAAATTTATACAATACTTTATTTAAATCGTCAAATATTGTTAAAAACTGTACCCGTGCAACATTAATGCTGTGCATCAGTTTTGTCGCGGTATCAGCTGATGCCAAAATCAAAGATAAGGCGAATAAAACAACTGTCCTTACTTCGGTCGCAGCTGATACAGAATATAATTTTTCTGGGGATGTAAAATTAAATAAATTAACATTAGACAATACCATTTTAAACATTGCTGATGGAAAAACATTAAAATTAAATAATGATGTGTCTGTAAAAGGAGAAAATTCTGCCATTAATGCTCCCACCATAAATTTGGGATCAAAAACCTTAACCGTTTCTGATGGTTCAAAGCTGAGTTTAAGTGGAACAGTAAGTTCAGGTAATGGAGGCAACATCAATTTGGGAAATTCCGGAACCTTGGCTGTGGAATCGGGGAAAACATTAAATTTAGCTGAAGACATCACTCTTTCCAGTGGTATTGTAGATTTAGCCGGGACACTGGTGGGTAATTTGAACAATGCTACTTTGAACCTTGTTGATAAAGATGCAGACTTTAGTGGTGTTAATTTTGAAAATGTTGATTTCAAAATATCGACTCCAGATTACAATGTTACGGAAAATATTGGGGCTTTATTAAATATTGGTGGTGTCACAAACATCAATTTAGAAAACACTGATTCGCTTAAGGTAGATGCTGGCTCTGAATTAAATTTAGGGCAAAAGACCCTTTCTGGCGGTGTTGTGGATTTAGCAGGAACAATTATCGGCAATTTGAAAGATACAACCTTAAACCTTACCAATAAGGATGCGGATTTTAGTTCTGCGGTTCGTGATAATGTCGCCTTTAAGGTATCAGATAAAGAGTACGATATATACTCATTAGTGAATGTACCAGATGTCACAAATGTTACTTTCGCAGCCGATTTTGACGAAAAAGATATGGCAAAGATAAGTCAAAAGTTCTTAAATGTGGATAATCTATCTTTTGAAGAAGGAACCTATAATATTACAGAATCGATAAACTTTTATAATGACAGTCTTACCCTTGGCGGTGGTCGTTTTGAAATAACAGATGCCGATTTAGAAAACTCTAACGATTTTTCCATCTTAGGAGGTACTTTAACAGCGACCAGCTCAACAGGAAATAATGAAATTGAAGCCGCGAATGGGCTGTTGTCTATTTCTGGAGGAAGCATAACGGCTGATGCTTTTGAATTTACTGGACACAATGGTGTTGAAATTTCAGGGGGAGAGATAGTCCTCAACAACGATTCTGAAATTGCTTCAAGTACAGAAACAAATGAAATACCATATCTAACTATTTCAGGCGGCAATATCACACTTAATCATTCTTATCTCTTAGCAAGGTCTGATATTGAAACAAAGGGAATTATCAATATAACAGGGGGCAACATAACTGTTAATGAAGGTTTTATCGGTGCTTTCAATTATTCAGATGGAGGGATTGACGAGAACCATCTCAGTGAAGGGGGTCAGATCAACATTTCAGGTGGTACCATTACCTTTAACGGCGGGAACAGCATTGATGATCCAATAGATTGGGTTGGTGATGACGATGGTTATTTCATCGCAAATGAAATTCTGGCACAAAATATTAATGTCGGCGGGGATGCGCAAATTAATATTTCAGAAGGTGCACATCTGAAAACAACTATTCTGGCAGATAATAGTGATTCTATTGATTTTGCAAATGGGGCTTCTTTGATTAGATTATCAGATAACTCTACTCTTAATTTATCAGGAGCTTTAAGGGCTAATATAAACAAGGGCTTCGAAACAGCAGGCACTTTAAATATTAATGATTCAGATGCAAGAATTATCGGTGATGTTAGTGGGGTCAATTTAGCCATCAACTCAGATTTTACAATAAAAGATCATTTGAATGGAGTTGTAAATGATTTAGGTGATGTGACTCTTGCAGATGGAAAAACATTGGAATTGGTTCTGAACGGTGACCTTACGGGATATGAGGAAGATTTAAATATGAAAAGTTTTACAATGGGACAGGACTCTATTCTGAAAATTATGACCTCAGATTATACACCAGATATGAATAGAGACTTTGAAGCCCATGGTCCTATACAAGTTACAGGAACTATTGAAATAGCTCATGGTGGATTAAAGTTAGATTCTCAAAATATTGCTGCAAACTTTGATATGGAGGATGCAAATGCGACTATTTTTGATGGTGATGTCGTTGCACGCTCTGATGGCGGAAATATGAACTTTAAAAACTCAGATATAAAAATTGAATTTGCAGGTATTGAAAAGGTATATGGGGGCAATTTAAATATCACTGATGGTTCCACGATTACTTTATCCCAAAAAGGTGAAGTAGGTGCTATTATTTCAAAACAAGATACAAATAGCGGTAATCACCACTTTATTCCTTCAACACTCGCTGGAGATATCAATATAAGTGATAGCATAATCAATATGAATGCCCATTCTGCTATTTTACGCGGCGATGGTGAATTGAACATAGTTGATGGTAAAGCTGTCTTTGATGAAGAAATTCCGGCCAAAGGTAATGGCAGTATCAATATTAATAATTCAACGATTAATATGAATGATTATTCTGTTATTGCGATGAATAATCTTGACCCAACCCAAGGAACAGTTAATATTAAAAATGGTTCTGTTTTAAATGTTAATGGGGATAATAAAATCCTGACAGATGCCATTATTGAAGTAAAAAATAGTGTTATAAATATTAATCAAGATTCAGTCTTGTCCTTACAGAAAGAAGATGTGCGACCTGAAGATGGTGGTACAATTCATTTAGGTCATGGTAGTGTAATCAATTTATTTGGGACTCTAAATGGAAATCTTGTCGGTGATGCAAATGATTCAAATAAAGCTGGTACATTAAACCTTATGAGTGATGAAGCTGATGTCACAGGTATTGCTCATTGGCTGAATTTAGGACTGCAGACAAATATGACCTTTATAGGTGAAGATATTTTTATTTACGATTTAACGGTAGGAAGTGATGATCAAAAACCTGTTCAATTGATCATTGATGGGGATAATGAAAATAATGAAAGAGCATCAGGTATCATTGATTCTCTGACAATTAAAGACGGGGCAAGTGTATTAGCCAAAACAACCACCGCGGAATGGGAACAAACGGGGGAATTGGATAGTCCTATAAGACACAATATTGCTTTAAATATTTCAAAGGTTCAAGTAGATGAGGGGGGAATTTTAGAACTCAATGGAAATGGCAATCATTCTGTTGAAATATCAGATGTTAAAACGGCCACTATTAATGGGACTCTAAAACTTGTTAATGGCCGATTGGAAGGCTCAGACGAAGATCCCAGCTCTACCATAAGTATTGATGGGGCAGATATCCATATGTCTGGTATTTCAAATATAGAAGCAGGCGGTGCCATTACAATTAATAACTCTTTGCTGGATATGGATATAGATGATCATGGTATAGTTAGCAGTACAAGCCTTGATATAAATGCATCGTCCATCACATTGTCAGGCAGCAATCCGGCGGAATTTGGTAATGGCCATTTAATTGCCTATAAAGGATTTGACGATGTTTCCGGAGATTTGAATATTCGTGGTAATTCAACCATTAATATGATGGGTGCAAACTTATTGAGCGGAGAAAAAATTGCTATATCAGATTCTGAATTAAATATTCAAGGAAATGATTATATTATATCACATCAAAACGATATTAACATTCAAAACAGCTCTTTAACAATTGGTGATGGAAAAACACTTTCCGTATTAACTGGAAAAGATTTAGCTGAAATTGATGACGAAAATTATCCAACGATTGTGGAAGCATATCAAGCATTAAATCCCAAATATGGCAACTTAAATATACGAAATAACAGCATCTTAAATCTTTCAGGAAAGTTATATTCTGATGCCTATATTGATAATAGCACACTCAACATTAACAGTAAAAACGCTTTTATTCATGGAACGACAACTTTATCAAATTCTTCTGTGTTAAATTTAGGAACAAATAAATTAACAACAGATACTTTTGAAGTGAATTCAGGGGCTACCGTTAACTTCACAGTGGCAAATTCGGATACTTATGGCTCTGTCAAAGCAAACAAGGCTTCAATTGGTTCAGAAAATACGACTTTGAATCTGACACTCAATAATGGAGTAATTGATTATAATGATGAAACAGGTATTACAGTTAAAGTGATAGATGCTGATAATTTCTCCGGATCTTTTGGAAAATTAAACGAAGTCAATAATCGTTATGGTTTTAAAGATTTAGGAGATGGAAATTATCAGATTTATGGTTTAGGTAATTCTGCGGCTTCTATTGTTGCCAGCGTTGGTGGATCATCTGAAACACAGGCAGTTGCAACAGCATGGTTGGATACCGAAAATTCAGGGGTAAATACAGAAGTGCTTAACCATCTTGAAACCCTAGCACAGGTGAATGCTTCAGGTTTTACAAAAGCTATTGAGACATTGCAACCAGAAGCGACTTCTGTTCGTGTAGAAGCAACCACTTCTAATAATTTACAGATTGCCAATGCAACAACAACACGTCTTAACAATTTGGCCTCTGTGGATACGATTGGTCGTTCTGCAGGTGATACAGCACTACAATCTAATCTGTGGGTGCAAGGATTGCATAATAAATCAAAATTGGATAGAGCAAATGGCTTTAGCGGTAAAACATATGGTATTGCGATGGGATTTGATACAAAACCTTCAGATGATACGATTATTGGTATTGGTTATGCTTATACCCAAACCGATCTTGATGCAATTCAAAAGGATACCGATATTGAATCACATACCGCTATGCTTTATGGACAAAAAACAATCTATGATGCATTTATCAACGCTATTGTGACCTATGGATTTAATAAATATGACGAAACCAGGACAAACTCTGAAATGCGTGTTTCGGCTGATTATGATATGGATTCCGTATTCACACAGGTAATGACAGGATATAATTTTAATTTAGGTTTGTTAAAGATTACACCTAAAACCGGATTACGTTATTTATGGACACATATGCACAATTATATGGATTCTATGAGGCAATATGTACAAAGTAAAAACACCAATACCTTTACTGGTATTATTGGAACGACCTTTACCTCAGAGTTTAATGTCCAAGGTTTTACATTTACTCCTAAAATAACATTAGCAGGAACTTATGATCTTAAGCAAGATGGCGGAAGTTCAACCGTAACATTAGCCAATGGAGCTAACTATACGACTCGTGGGGATACTCTCAAGCGTTTTGGTATTGAATCCGGTATTGGTTTGAATATGTCTTATAAAGACTTTGAATTAGGGATTCAATATGAAGGAAGATTTAAGAAAGATTATCAAGATCATACAGGTATGATTAACTTCCGCTATAACTTCTAATGGATGGGGAGGAAAAACTTAAAAGCTCTGCCTTTTGGTGGGGTTTTTTTGTTGTAAAATGTGTTGGGATAAGGTATAATAAAATCATGAAAAAATTTTTGATTCTTTTGCTTTTGTTGTGTGGATGTCGTGGGGTGGTTGTGCCTGATTCTTTCACATATAAAGAAATTGAAACAGATTCATATAAACTCGCTTCATGGCAAAAAATAACAGATAAAAAAGCACCTATTCGCATTTATATTGAAGGGGATGGATATGCTTTCAATCATTTGGGGCAGCCGACGACAAATCCAACACCACGTGGAACATTGGTAAGGGAAATGGCTTTTAAAGATTCAAATAAAAATGTGGTTTATTTAGCAAGACCTTGTCAGTTTGTGGATGACAACAGGTGTGATGTAAAGGATTGGACAACAGGCAGGTTTTCACAGGATATTGTGGATGCAACAAACCAAGCAATAAAGAAAATTTCAAAAGGACAAGAAATCATTTTAATTGGTTATTCAGGCGGCGCTTTACTCTCTGGCTTAATTATTGAACAAAATCCCAAATTACCAGTCAAAAAGTGGATAACAATTGCAGGGGTTTTAAATCACACAAGTTGGACAAATTATTTTAATGATGCACCTTTGGTTGATTCAGCGGATTTGGAAAAGCTACCGACGGTAAAACAGATTCATTTTGTGGGGGAAAAGGACAATATTGTACCTGTGGAACTGGCTCAAAAATGGTCTGAGGTTCAAGTCATAAAAAATGCAACACATGATTCAGGTTGGGATGAGATGAACTTTTAATTTATCACTGCACATTTGGCAGCTCGCAAAGGGCAGAAAAACGTTCCTTAATAAGACCATATTTTGTCATAATTGGCCAAGCATTTCTGATCTGCGCATTGATTTCATGCTGACAACAAGGAACAGATAAAATAATCGGTACGTTCCATGAAATCGCATTATAAAGAGCATAGTCCGTTGCGGTGTCGCAGGCATGCAAGGATACCACCATATCAATTTCTTCAGTTGGCTTGAATCCATTGATGTCTCCAATTTGGAATGACAGGTTCTTATACCCATATTTTTCAGCCACAATATTGCACTTTTCGATGACTTCTTCTTTTAAATCCAGACCAATTACTTTTGCGTTTAATTTTTTTATTACTGTCAAATAATAATAAAGAACAAAAGTTAAATACGATTTGCCACAGCCAAAATCAATGACAGTAATGGTGGATTTCTTCCAATTTTTTAAAGTATCATCCACCATTTCTAAAAATTTATTGATTTGACGAAACTTATCCATTTGCTCCAAAATGCACATCCCCAGAGATTTTCATTGCTTTTCAATGAATAATTCTGTATTATAAAGGCAGGAGGAAACAACAATGCAACCGGCTTTTTTACATTCTTTTGTGACGCGTTCTCATAAAGGTGTTTATGGAATTGTTCGGAAAAACAATCAGATTTTACTGATTCGTAAAGCACGCGGTCCATATACAGGTCTTTATGATTTACCTGGCGGAAGTCCTGAGGCAGATGAAACACCTAAGCAAACTGTGACTCGTGAAATCAAAGAAGAAACAAATTGTGATTTAATTTCTTGCACCAATCAGCGTGAAAAAACAATTTTCTTTTCTGGGTTTACCAAAGAAAGTGGCGAAGCTGGCTGTATGCAACATACTGGGATTTTGTTTGATGTAGAGGTGGCAGGTGAACCCACAACCCAAGGGGATGGTTTAGATTCCAATGGAGCTGTTTGGGTGGATATCAATACTTTGTCCAGTCAAAATGCAACACCTTTTGTTTTAATGGGCTGTGGTAAGGAAGTTATCAATTTAGCCAATGAAGAGGATTACCCTGTGGATGTCGCTGTGCGTGGGGAACCTATCCCCGAAGGAAGATGTCCCATGATTGCAGGTCTCTTTTTGTTCAACTCTAAAGGCAATATTATTTTGCAGAAGGTGGCTTTATCAAAGAAAACAGATCCAGGAAAATGGAGTTATTCTGCTGCGGGGCATGTAGATGCTGGTGAAACTTATGAACAGGCTGCCTTGCGTGAATTAAGCGAAGAAATGGGAATCAAAGCAACCAAAATAGATTTTCTTGGAAAAGATTATACTTTAAAGAATGGAAAGCCACGTGCCTTTCATCATGTATTCAAGGTGATTTCTGATGATGCGATTACTTTTGATCCCTCAGAGGTGGCTGAAGTTCAAGAATTTACAATCCCTGAATTAAAGCAAAAAATCACAGACCACCCTGAGCAATTCAAAGATATTTTTGCCAAAATTTTTATGAAAACGTTTAAGTGAGGAGAAACAATGCAATTAACATTCAAAATTTTGTTCGTTAAATTGTATTGCACCTTTACTCATATTTATTAGAACTGAAAAAATATATAAAGTACTCAAATTCTTCTTTGACTTTTATATTATTTTATAGTCCAATTTGATTATAGATAAATGAATAAGGAGAGATTCATGAACCTTAAAAAAAGAATTGCTGGTATGGCATTAGCAGTTAAACAGGGGGAGAAGGCCTTGTATGGCACAGTCTAAAAATTGATATTTTCTTCATTTGTATCTTGCAAAAAGGATTCCATTATGCTAGTTTGAATTCAAAATAATTTAAAAGAAAGGATATATGTATGAATCATTTAACACGAATTGCCCTCGGAATTGCGCTTGATGAAGCACATAGACAGCAAAACAGAAGTCCATCTTTAGATAAAAAGGATAGAAAAAAAGAGGATAATTTTGATCAAACAGGTTATGAGAAAACTTTGAGCATTGATAACGGTCTAGAGCTTACTAAAGATTTTGATGAAGATAGTTTTTCTGTCTCGATTCATGGTAGTAAAGCCGGTGGTTATTTTACAATTTTGGATGATGAAGACGAAAAAGAATTTGATAATGGTCATTTAAAATTTAGTATAGAGGAGACTAATTATAGGAAAGAAGGTTTCATAATCCGTGTTTCTGAAGATAAAAAAGGTCAGTTGGATATAAATACACAGACTGGGTCTATGTGCTTTGTAAATGAAGACGGAAAAAGAGAGTATAGTTTTAATAAGGAAGATGGGAAGGCTTTGATTCATGCAATCAGAACAGGTTTTATAGAAAAGACCTTTAATCCAATGATTAAACGGGCAAAATCCTGTAAAAATGCTGATGAAGCAAACAGATTTATTAAAGATTTTAAGGAATTTACAGGATATGGGATAGATACCCTAATGGAAGAAGTTAAAAAATTAAAATCTATAGTTCTGTTATACAAAACATATAAACGTGATGAAAAATTTTATAAAGAATACTATGGAAGAAGCATTGATGGTAAAGTTTTTGTACGGGAACGCAAAATAGAAGGTAAAAATGATGGGATTGTTATATATGAAAGCTATAACGAAGATGGGAAATTGATTCATCTAGAATCTTATGATCCTTCAAAACATGAGTGTTGTGTATACGAAGATGGTAAGCTTGTTTCTCGAACGAAAACTAATTATAAAGGTTGGACATGGGAATTTGATGCTCAAGGTAAAACCAGAAAGATAAAAAAAGGTGGACATGTATATGACTTTGAAAATGATCCTAATGCACCAAAGAAATTGATTCAGGATAGCAAATCTTCCAAAAAAGCCGATCGCAAAAGTCGTCGTTCAAAGTTAAAAGCAATTTTGTCAGAACGATCACAGAAGGGGGTAACTAGAAACAAGTTTAAAACTCTTGTACACCGTGTGTTTGGTGGTAGATAAAGCATTCAAAATTTTGTTCGTTAAATTGTATTGCACCTTTACTCATATTTATTAGAACTGAAATTTTTATATTTATAATCCTTCCCTCACTAAAAATCGGCGTAAAGTTGAACGATTGACGGATAAAACTCTGGCTATCTGAGATTTGGATAGACCTTTTTGTAATAATTTTTGGATCCGACGCGTATTTTTTGCGAGCTTTAATTTTTTGGATTCTGCCTTTAGTGGTCTGCCTAATTTTTTACCTGAAGCACGAATATTGGCGAGTGATGATTTAGTCCTTTGTGATATCAGTTGTCTTTCTATTTCTGCGGCTAACCCAAATGCAAATGCCATTACTTTACTTTGAATATCATTGCCAAGATGATAGTTTTCTTTAATGGTTCTGACTTCACAATTTTTATTAAGACAGTTTTCCAAAATATGCATAACTTCCAAAAGCGAACGACCCAATCTTGAAATCTCACAGGCAATCAAGATATCGCCGGTCTGTAATTCCTCTAACAGCTGGCCTAATTTGCGTTTGTGAAGTGGTTTGCGACTGGAAATTGTCTCGTCTACCCATTTATCCACAACAAGATGATTATTTTTTGCAAATTGTTTGATCTCATAACGTTGATGTTCCACAGTTTGTTTATTTGAACTGACTCTGATATATCCATAAATTGACATTTTGATCCTTTTGAATGTGTTGAAAAGACTGATATTTTGCAGCAAAAAGCTGGTCAATTTAATAGAACCTT
>DFKU01000014.1 GCA_002373615.1 Alphaproteobacteria bacterium UBA3637
CTGTCATCCCTGCGAAAGCGGGGATGTGGTGAGATTGCTCACTACGCTCGTCCCTTACGGGACCGCCTGTTGGCGTCGCCTGTGGCTCCCCGTCAAGCGAGGAATGACAGAGGGTGGTCGGACATTGGTGGAAACTCTGTCGACATTGGCGATTATGGGGATATTGTCGGTGGTGGGACTGGCGGCTTATAATTCAGCGATGGATAAGAATAGAGCGAACACACTTATTCAGGAAGCTCAACGCCGAGCGGTCATTGTGGCAGGACAAATCGGCTTTAATGGGCGTGAATCCTCACTGACAGAGTTTGAACCTTACAATAAAACTTCAGCAGGCGAGTTTAAAGGCGTGACAACAAATGGACTTTATAAACAATTTGGCATCCAAGTGTCAGGGGTCACAAAACCCGTCTGCCAAAATATTTTAAGAACAATTGGCGCCACCACCCCCATCCGCCGATTATCTTTAGAAAACACTCCAACAACTCCGCTTACCACCTGTAATGATACCAATGCTTTTTTGTTTATCTATAACGAAGATATGAGTGCTGATGATAAGGTTGAACCGCCAAGAAGTTGTCGTTATGATAGTGACTGTAAAAGCATTTGCGCCAGTTGTGAAATCCCAGAGGATGAAGACGTGGGTGTTTGTCGTGAGGAATGTGAAGAACCCGTCAAGCTCTGTCAAGTGGATAGCGATTGCAACACCGACAATGAATGTATGATCTGTGACATGGAAGCAAATATGTGTAAAAATGGATGTGAAAGAGTGGAGTATTTGAAAAGCACAGGGACACAGTATATTAATACAAATTGGATACCCAATGCAAGTGGACGCATAGAATTATCAGGGGCTTATACTGAAGTTGGCAGTTCATATTATTCAACAGGATATTATTTGTTTGCACAACATGGCGGGACAAATGCCAGATTTAATATAGGGCAACATAGTAGTACATTAACAACATTTTCTTTTGATGTTACTTCCGCGAATAGAATGACAGATTATCCATTAGATACAAACAAACATATATTTGGTATTAATGCTCATACAAAACAAATATTTATAGATGCTAATGTCTATGAAAACCCTTCTGTTGCAGATTTTGGAAGTGCGACTAATCCTTCATATATGTTTGCACGAAATGCCTCGAATGTTGCTGGCGCTTTTTCAAAAGCGAAAATATACTACTGTAAAATCTGGGATAATGGAACACTTGTGCGCGACTTTATCCCTGTCACTTCGCCTAAAGGAAACTGTATGTTTGATAAAGTCACACAAAAACTATTTTGCAATCAAGGGACGGGGGAAGATTTTAAAACCGATTAAATCTTCCGTTTGGGAAAATAATTTTCCTTGGCTTTTAAGTTGCGACCACAATAACGCACACCTTCTTGGCAAAGACCGCGTGCTAAACAAGGGGGCGCAAAACGCGCCAAAACAGATTCATTTTTAATTTTATTCTTTAATTCCGAACGTAATTTGACCGCCATGTGATAAATTTCCTCTTGTGCACACCAACAGGTACGTTTGGCCTGTTCATGCACTAACGCATTCAAATCCCCTGTTTTTTTGTATTTCACCATGGCACCATAGGGGGAAATTAGGGTCGCCACATCATGTCCACATTCTTTTGCCAAATCCAACCATTCCTGCATATAATTTTTGGCGGTATCCGTAAGCCCTGCCTCAGCCACCAAGGGCGGTACATAAAAGGCACCTGTAAAGGCGGGCGCCGACCGTTTAATGGACCGATGGCGTTGATCTTCCCCAAAAGTAGCACAGGAACATTCCACCTCACTTTGCACCAAAAATTGCGTATTTTTCATGGTGCCGGGTGCAAATGGCAGCGTATCAAGACTATCCGCCAAAGGCTCGGTCGCCACATCATTTTCATCCCCCAAAGTCCCCAAAATTTTAACAGCAGGTTCAGTCATTATTTTTGCCTGATACGATAAAATGTCAGGTGTCCACTTGGTCACACGTTTATTCGTGTCAAACATATAACCGATTTCGGGATTTTCAGCGACCACCAAATCCGCCATTTGCTGGGTCGCCAAACGCATCTCATCACTCCATGCCACACGGTAAAGCGCCGTCAAAGCTGACAAATTCACCGTAAAATCCAGCGCTGTGGGTGCCAGTTGTGAGATGAATATCCGCAACTGTTCCTGCGCAATTTTGGGCGCATTTTGGATCATATATTTTTCGGCCACAAAGGGACGCTCACTTTTAATCTGTTTGGCCGCTAATTCGGTTAAAGGGGCAATGTTATCCTGATAAATTTTGACGCCCTTTTCCACCCACGCCATAATTTTATCGGCCGGAGCCTCGGGATAAAAGGTCAATAAACTGTCCCGCAAAGCCCCAAAATCAGGGGCATTATACATTTTGGAATAACGCCCTGAACGTTGATCCGAATTGTAGTGAGGGCTGACAAGATGCAGGCCAAAGGCCACCGCCGATACAGGGATATCCTCCACAAAAAAGGTGAAAAAGTTATGTTGCAAAGTCGTGTGATGCCCGGGGTCAAACAAACGTGCTTTAATATCAATCGGCTGATTTAAGGTTTCAGGATTAATGGAATAACATACGCGCGCCGCATGGCTGGCAAGCCCCATAACCGACACATCTGTTTTGGCTTTTAAAGTGACTTTCATAACAGCTCCTTTTTTATTTTTTTTGCAATTTCATGGGCAGGATTCAGGCGTTTTTTGGGCTTTTTGGGTTTATCCCCCATCGGCACCGCATAGCCCCCCTGATATAGACTTTGATGAAAACGCCGGTGTTTAACACTCACCATTTCAGATGGCGCAAAAATCACGACAGGCACCCCCACGCCCGCACATTCCGAGCACATGCTCATGGAATCCCCCGTCACCACCAATAGATCCGCCATGGACAGCAACCCGAAATAGGGATTTTCTGCTTTATCCCCAAACTGATAGAAAAACTTGGGTGCGGGGAGTTCTTTTTTAAGATATGCCACAATATCAGCGGGTGTTCGGCGCGAAGTCGTCACCAACAAACTGGCTGGCTTTAAATCCTTTATCGCCGCCACTAATTGGCGGGCGTGTGCCACCGTAAAGGTCTTATCCTTGGTCGCCCCCCCAATTAAAACACTGACGCGCGGGCTGGGATATTTTTTCAAAATCGGTGCCCAGTGTTTTTTTTCTATCGCCAATTTTTCAGGGGTTACACGATGCGGCGTTCCCAACACCTGCATCACATTTTGGACGTCCCCCCGGTAGCGATCATGTTCAGGCAAAATCAATAAATCGGCTTTTTTTTCTTCCAATTTTCCAGGGTTCATCAGTTGCACGATTTTTGTTTTTCCGCCTGACAATTTTTTGATGGCCAGAGCCACAGGAAAACTCCGCCTCCCGGCGCTTAAAACAACATCAGGATAAGGGGCAGTCAATCCTTTTTTTGATTCCTTTGTAATACCAATGAAACTGGCGCCACGCAAAAAATTCGGCAGGCGCACCCAGCCATTATAGCGAATGTCTTTGCGCTCGTATTTTTCGCCCAAGGCCTCAGCAATTCCCAATAACTGATTGACATTTCCGGCTCTGTCATCTGCCAAAATCCAAATCATTTTAATCCTTTCACATCCACAACAGAAGTGTTCGCTTTTTTCTTTAATTGCTCAATCCCCTTTAACACAATTTTATCCGATTCGGTGGGAGTCATTTCCTTTTCACAAATCTTGGTTTGAAAATACTGGCACGGGCGCCCGATATAGGCAACATTTGCCCCTTTATCCTTGACGGCCAGTTCACGCACCAATTCAGTGGGGGGTGTTTCAAGACCTTCCACGTAAACGGTCAAGGGTTGTCCCACTTCGGAAATATGATACCAACTGGAAAGCACATAAGG
>DFKU01000057.1 GCA_002373615.1 Alphaproteobacteria bacterium UBA3637
TCGCAATGACAATGAGGGGGTGGAACGCCCACACTTCTCTGTCATCCCTCGTTTAACGGGGAGCCACAGGCGACGCCAACAGGCGGTCCCGTAAGGGACGAGCGTAGTGAGCAATCTCATGAGATCCCCGCTTTCGCAGGGATGACAAGTGGAGGTGAAATGACCACACTCTGTCATCCTTGGGGCAGCGCATTGTTTATTTTTTGTCATCCTTGGGGCAGCGCATTGTTTATTTTTTGTCATCCTTGGGGCAGCGTCAGCTGAACCCGAGGATCCAGCAGAATGATATTCCTTATTAACCAGTTTATTTTTTTGCATTTTTCCTTCCTTTTTTTGTTGCAAAAGTTAAAACCACCTTATCAGCGGTTGGAAGCTCGAAAAACTACTAATAGATATAGCATGACATATTCAAAGTCAAAAGACGCTTCTTATTTTGTCATCTTCCAACCTTTTTGGGGTTGGAATCTACGTTCTTATCGAACGACCTTTAATGAGGCTTTCTAGTCCTCACATGGCGGGACCATCCCGACATGCAGGCTCATCCTAACAAATCAGAAATAAATTGTCAATAAAAAAAATGGGCCACTTGCGCGACCCATCCAAAATAATTTTTGTAAGCCAATTACCGCTTGCTGAATTGGAAGCGTTTTCTGGCCTTGGAAAGACCGGGTTTTTTACGTTCAACCACACGACTGTCGCGGGTTAAGAATCCGGCTTTCTTCAAAGCAGTATGTAATTCAGGTTCAAACAAATCCAAAGCGCGGCTGATACCATGGCGCAAAGCATAAGCTTGACCGGACAATCCACCACCATTGGCTGTACAAATCACATCAAATTGACCTTCGCGGTTTGTGACGACAAAGGGTTGATTGATGATCATTTGCAACACAGGGCGGGGGAAGTAGTCTTTAATATCACGATCATTGATGGTGATTTTGCCTTTACCCAGCTTGATAAACACGCGTGCAATGGCGTCTTTTTTCTTACCGGTTGCTTGGCTGCGTCCAAATTTATCCTTTTTGGGTTCGCGTTTGGCGGGGGCAACCACTTCTTCTTTCTTCGCTTCTGCTTTTACTTCTTCTTTGGCAGGGGCTTCATTGGCCACCGCTTTCAAATCTTCCAAGCCTTTTTTAGCGACTTTAGCAGCCTTTTTTTCCACCACAACAGTTGCGACTTTGTCTGCTTTTTTGACGGCAGTCTTTTTGTCAGCAGCTTTTTTTGTTGTTTTCTTGGCAGTTGTTTCTTTTTTAGCGACCATTATGCACCTCTCTTATTCTTACGATTTTTACCGGCAATATCCAAAACGATAGGGTTTTGGGCAGCATGTGGATGTTCAGCACCCTTGAAAATGCGCAATTTTGTCATTTGCTTGCGACCCAGCTTGTTGCGGGCAATCATGCAAGAAACGGCATCCATCAACACGCGTTCAGGATGTTTTTCCAGTTGGTGTTTCAGCAGGATTTTCTTAATCCCACTGATAAAGCCGGTGTGATGGAAATAGGCCTTTTGAACATCTTTTTTACCGGTAAAGGCGATTTTTTCGGCATTGATGACGATCACATAGTCGCCACAATCTTGGTTTGGTGTATAGCAAGCTTTATTTTTACCACGTAAAATCATGGCGATTTGGCTGGCTAAACGACCGAGTACAACATCAGTTGCATCAATTAAGTACCACTTGACATCAGCGTCAGCGGGCTTAACCATTTTAGTTTGTTTTGTTGTCATTTAATAATCCTTTTTTTGTTAAAACGAACGCATTATACACCAAAAAAGCCCATCTGTCAAGCACTTTTTTATGTGGTACTATATTGCCACATTTTAGATGTACTGTTATGAATTTATCTAAAACAACCATTTATCTATCTGATATGCCTGATATGCAGGCTCCATTTTCCCACTTACAAACATTAGCGCCAGAATATTCAGAACACGTTTCTTCACCAAGAAAAACAGAACAGTTTATCTCACCAAATGTAAGACATTCGCCAAATTTTGAATTCCATTTCCTTCCTATAGCGTTACAACAAGCTGGCGTGTTGGTACTTATGCAGCAATTTCCATCGCCATCTAACCAGGTTGTGCAGGCAGGAGTTTCACAATGATCCCCTGTATAACCTGTCCCCGTACAATCACACTTACCGTTGGAGCAGGTTCCTGTGTTGCAATCAACCCCAGCACACAGGTCAACAACAGGTTCCTGTTGACCGCTTCCGCCTGAAGTATTTCCACCAGAACTGCCTGAACCTCTTTCGGATAAATCGTTGCTAAAGGTAAAAGTGACAGAGCCATCGTTTGCAACATCAATATCGGCATTTTTTACCCCCATGGCTTTGATTCTGGAACGGACCTTTTCATCCACATTGCTTAAAGTTAAAACAAGTTTATCAGTGTCGCTGCCCACAGTAATTCCATCCCCAAAATCGCTGGTATTCAAAGTGGCATTTGGATTGGCCAAACGTTGCGCAGATAACATGACCGCCGCCCGCATCGCAGAGTTAATGGCCTCATTGGCTCTATGGTTATTCATTGCAGTTGTATAGCCTGCGATTCCTGCGACGGACAATACCCCCATCACTGCCAGCACGCCCAGCATTTCCACCATACTGCGCCCAGATTCTCCTGTCATCCTTGGGCAAGCGTCAGCGCGACCCGAGGATCCAGCAGATTTTAATTCCTTATTTATATTTTTCTTTGTCATTTTCTTTTCCCTTTCGTTTTAATTGACAATTAAAAAATTCCACTTACAAAAGTGGACGGACGCTGAAAAAACTGTCATCTTGGGCAGCGCTACCTATTCAATATATTCGGTAGACCATCCGCCCGAGGGCGGCATTTTCAAGACGATCGGATTTTTCAGTTCCGGCTTCACAGTTTTTCGCCGCAAAGCAAATCCAAGGTAGAGGATTCTTTTTAAAATGTCAATATAAATTTTTCATATAATTTCCCCTTGCAATTTAAAAAAAAATCGGCTAGGGTGAAAGAAAATTTAAGAAAAAGGAGCTTTTTATGAAAAAACTTTTGAAAAGAAAAACAAAAAATCCGGAAGATGTCGATTTGTCATGGCAACGGTATTTATTACCCCCCATTCATCCTGAAGGGGTTAAAATTGTTGGGGTAGCCTTGGCCATTGTTCTAATATTAGGCCTCTTGTCCAGAACATTGCTGTTTTTGGGGATTCCCGCCCTCGCTTTTGTGTATTACTTTTTCCGCAATCCAGAACGTGTTTCACCCTCAGGGGAGGATTTAGTTTTGGCACCTGCCGATGGGATTGTCAGTAATATCACAGAATATATGCCCCCTCGGGCTTTGGGACTTCCTGAAGTGCCACTCACGCGTATCAGTATTTTTATGAGTGTCTTTAATGTCCATGTGAACCGCGCACCTGTGTCGGGGACTGTCACAAAGTTGCATTATCATCCTGGAAAATTTGTCAGTGTGGCCGAAAAGGATTCTGAAGACAATGAACGTCAAGAAATTTTGATGACCACGCCCAAGGGAACTCAAATTGCCTTTACACAAATTGCAGGGTTGGTGGCGCGTCGCATTTTTTGCCCCTTACATGTGGGGGAAAAATTGCAGGCTGGTCAAATTTTTGGCATGATTCGCTTTGGCTCGCGCTTGGATGTCTTTCTGCCAAAGGGCGTAGAACCTGAGGTCAAACTCGGCCAAACCATGATCGCCGGCGAAACTGTCTTGGCTCATTTAAAGGAGAAATAAAATGAAAGAAAAAGAAATCAATATTCGTCCGTTATTTCCAAATGCTGTCACGATGATGGCGCTGGCATTTGGTGTGTCCTCCATTAATATGTCCCTATGGGGCAATTGGAAAATGGCAGTGATTTTTATTATGCTGGCTGGCTTTTTTGACTTTATGGATGGCAAAGTGGCTCGTCTGTTGGGGGTATCGTCCAAGTTCGGGGCAGAATTGGATTCTTTGTCAGATTTTGTCAGCTTTGGAGTAGCGCCGGGCTTTTTAATGTATATGTGGAGCATGAACCCGCAAATGCGTTTAGCCGCTTTGATGGATGTATCTATGAAACCTGATGCAGTGGGTGTTTATTGGGCCATTGTTTTGTTTTTGGCGATGTGCTGTGCGACACGTTTGGCACGCTTTAACAGTCTTTTGGATGAACCTCAACCTTCTTACTGGGATAATTTCTTTATGGGCGTCCCCGCGCCGGCTGGGGCAGGATTGGCGATTTTTCCTTTGATTTTGTGGTTGGCCTCAGGCAATGAACTTTTTCACAGCCGAGCTTTTGCTGGTGGATTTGTTATTTTTTCAGGTCTTATGATGGCCAGTAAAATCCCAACACTCTGCCTAAAGCATTTGCATATAGGTAAAAATTTGGCTTCCTTTTTGGCAATCTTATTTATCTTTTTTGTGATTGGACTTTTGACCTTTACATGGTGGACACTTAGCATATTGGGGGCTTGTTATTTAATTTCCATCCCCTTGTGTATTGTTTGGTTTTTAAAGTTAAAAAAATAACAATATAAAGAGGAGGGGGAGATGAAAAAAATTTTACTCATGTGTACGGGGATGGGGATAGCTTTTTCTGTTAGAGCTCAAACTTTACCTCAGGCTTTTGAACAAACAAATGAAAATCTTTCAGAGGCTGTGATCGAACAGGAATTTTTTCCACTTTTAGATATGAAAATTTTTCATGATTCTTACATTGTCCAAGAAATGATTCTTGCTATTCATGAACAAGAACAGCGTATTGGAAGGCGTGATAAATTGACTCAAAGCGTTTTTAATGAAAAAGATTCTGCCGTATTAGAAAATGCGCTGGATGATAATAAAATAACCTATAACATCACTCCTGAATTATTAGAAAAAGCAAAACAAGATCCTTTTAATGCTTTTAAAGATTTAATTAAGACCGCACAATACCCTGCAATAACTCAAGCAGAGATGGACTCATTAAATCAAGTGGATGATAAGGCTATTTCAAATATGTTGCAAATGGTGACTGAATCGGGGCCAGATATTGGGGCAAACGTTGTCTCTGTTGTATATGAACAATGAAACATAAAAATAATTCTGATATCATTGCGCCTATTGTTATTTTAGTCAGGCCTCAACTGGCTCAAAATGTGGGGATGGTTGCGCGTAGCATGATGAATTGTGGTATTTCTCAGTTGCGCCTTGTCTCTCCTCGTGAGGATCATTTATCTCAGGAAGCTCTGTCTGCCTCATCTGGGGCTCAGATAATTTTGGAACAGGCTAAAGTTTATACTTCTTTGGAAGAAGCCACAAATGATATCTCTTACCTTGTTGCGACAACAGCGCGCGTTCGGGGAATGAATAAACCCGTCTATGCTCCTGATATAGCAGTGCAAAAGATATCAGAACGTCTCAGTAAAACTCAAAAAGTAGGAATCATGTTTGGTCCGGAAAGAACCGGTCTTGAAAATACAGATATTATAATGGCCAATGCGCTTCTCACAATTCCATTAAATCCAATCCACCCCTCACTTAATTTAGCGCAAGCAGTTTTATTGGTTGGGTGGAGTTGGTGGCAATCCACACCAAAAGATAAAAAGCCTCAAAAAAACTCTTCTCTGGCTTCCAAAAAAGAATTGAATTTGTTTTTTAAATTCCTTTTGCAAGTCCTTGAAAATAAAAATTATTTTTCAATTCAAAACAAACGTGCAGCCATGCAACAAAATTTAAAGAATATTTTCACAAAATCTTTGTTGACCTCTTCTGAAATTAAAACTTTATACCGTGTGATAAAACGCCTATCCGGTCCTGAAAAACAAAAAAAATAATTTTTTTCATTTTTTGTAAAAAAAAAGATTGTTTTTTCATTAAAATTGGTGTATGACTGGTACATCAGCTCATATTAATTGAAAGGATGATGTATGTTTTCACGGTTTAAAAAATTAATGAATATTTTTTCTTGTGATTTAGCAATCGATTTAGGGACAGCTAACACGTTGGTATATGTGAAAGGACGTGGGGTCGTTCTCAGTGAACCATCAGTGGTGGCGATTGCGCAATCGCGTGGAAAAAATCAAGTAATTGCAGTGGGGAACGAAGCAAAGCAAATGCTTGGGAAAACACCCGGACAAATTCAAGCTATTCGTCCCCTTCGTGAAGGGGTAATCGCAGACTTCGATGTGGCCGAAGAAATGATCCGTCGTTTTATCGCGAAAGCTTTGGAAAGACGTGGTTTTGCTCGTCCTTTGATTGTGATTTGTGTGCCGTCAGGTTCTACTGCAGTGGAACGTCGTGCCATTCAAGAAGCAGCCGAAAATTCTCATGCGCGTAAGGTTTTCTTGATTGAAGAACCAATGGCAGCAGCCATTGGGGCAGGCCTTCCGGTTCATGAACCATCCGGTAGTATGGTTGTTGATATCGGTGGTGGTACGACCGAAGTGGCTGTGATGAGTTTAGGGGGGATTGTTTATGCCCGCTCAGAGCGTGTAGGGGGGGATAAAATGGATGAGGCTATTGTCTCTTATATCCGTCGTAATCACAACTTGTTGATTGGTGAATCAACGGCAGAACGCATCAAAAAGTTGATTGGTTCTGCTGTGGCACCGACCCGTGGAGATGGTGAAGTTATTCCTGTAAAAGGGCGTGATTTAATGCATGGTGTCCCAAAAGAAATCAAAATTACCGAGCGCCAAGTGGCGGAAGCTTTGGCTGATCCGATCAGTAAGATTGTAGAGGCTGTAAAAGTAGCTTTGGAACATACAGATCCGGAGCTGGCTTCTGATATTGTGGATAAAGGTATTATGTTGACAGGAGGGGGGGCTTTGCTCCGTCGTTTGGATGATGTTTTACGTGATGCAACCGGACTTCCTGTATCGGTCGCAGAAAATGCTCTTCAATGTGTGGCCCTAGGCACGGGACGCACTGTGGAAGAAGTCAGCAAGTTTGAAAATATTTTGACCAGTATGTATTAAAAATGTAAAGGGGACTTCAAATGGAATCAAAGCTGTTTCGCTTGAAACGAATCAAGGCTCAGCTTTGGCGCTTTTTTCCCATTACATTTTTGTTGATTTCTCTTGTTTTAATTGTTTTAACAATCACAAATAATCCCGTTATAACTTGGATTAAACAAGGCTCTGTATCTGTTTTTTCACCGGTTATTTCTGTCCTATCAAGACCTGTCTTGTGGATACAACAGGGGGGAGATTACCTTAAAAATTGGGCCTTCACTTATCATGAAAATGAACGGTTAAAGGCAGAAAATGAATACCTGTTAAAGTGGCGTTCTTTGGCTTTGGAACTATCGGCAGAATCCAAAGAATTAAAGGACTATTTGAATTTTGTACCCCCACAAAAAACACGTCATCTGATGGCTGAAATTGCAATGGATGAAGGCTCAGCATTTACCCGTTCTTTTGTGGTGTCGGCGGGTTCCAAACAGGGCGTCACCAAAGGGATGCTTGCTTTTTCACCCAAGGGGTTGTTTGCTCGTGTTGTTGAGGTTGTTCCTAATTATTCACGTGTAATGGCCTTTACAGACTATATGTCTCGTGTTCCTGTCTGGGTGGGGGAAAATAAAATACCCGCCATGTTAATTGGGGATAACACGATGCACCCCTTTTTACAGTTTCTTCATGAAGATGAACAAGTCCATCAAGGGGATATTGTGATGACATCTGGCTATGTTGGTGTTTATCCTTCAGGGTTGACAATCGGAACATTAGAATCAGTTCAAGAAGGCGAAGTTCGTGTGAACCTTTTTGAAAATGGAGACGGGCTCTTTTTTGTAAGATTGGTTGATTTTGGTATTTCAAGCCCTCTCTTGAAAGAACCCGAATGAAATCATGGATAAAATTAAAAAAAAATGTGTGGATGTCTACCCCTTTTTTATTGGGGATATTGATGATATTATTGGGTCAAATTCCGTTTTCTTTGATGCCTTATTACCATCAATCATTTCCATTTGTGGTGGGATTGATATTTTATTTTGGTATTTTTAATCCGCATGTATTAAATATATTTTTTGTTTTTTTATTGGGGCTTATGATGGATATAATCACAACCCTTCCTCTTGGTTTTTACAGTTTTGGATTTGTATTTATTTATTTTATGGTGAGTCTATTTCAAAGTTATTTACTTGAAATGATTTTTACCCAAACATGGTTTATTTTTGGTTTGTTGTTTTTTTGTACAGATGTTCTTTGGGCCTTTTTGTTTTTTTTGATTTCAAATGCATGGGTTTCAACAGGTTTTTGGTTTGTTCAATTTGTTTTTGTAGTTTTAACTTATCCCTTATTTTGTCGTTTTTATGGGCGTTTAAATCGTAAAATATTGGAGGTCCAATGAGCGTCTGGAAATATGAAAAAACTCATACTATTCAAAAACGCTTGATGGCCTTATCCGGGGTCTTTTTGTGTGTTGTTTTTGTTTTATTAGCGCGCCTTTTTTTCTTGCAGATTTTACAAGGGGAAAAGTTTTTACTTTTGGCTGAAAAGAACCGTATTTCATTGCGTTTAACTCCGCCAGAACGTGGCCGAATTTACGACAGAAATGGCATTGTTTTGGCGGAAAATAAAAAGACTTTTCAAGCTGTTTTGGTCAAAGAAGAATCTCCAGATTTTGAAAAAACATTAGATTTGTTTGCGCGTTTAGTTCCTTTAAGTGACGAAGAAAAAGAACGTATTATTAAGGAAGTAAAAAGAAAACGCGCCTTTATGCCTGTACGTGTCAAGGATAACTTAACGCCCAAAGAAGTTGTCCTGATTCAACTAAATGCTCCTGATTTACAGGGGATACAAATTGAAGAAGGTTTGATTCGTACCTATCCTCAACACGAAATTGAAACTCATACAGCAGGATACGTATCCCTATTTTTGGATTCTGATACCAAGGATAAGGATGATCCCCTCTTAAATTTACCGGGCTATCGCATTGGCAGGTCTGGAGTTGAAAAGGCAAAAGAGGAAGTTTTACGGGGGGCACCAGGCTCTAAAAAAACGGAAGTCAATGCAGCTGGTCGCTCTGTGCGTTTGTTGGAAAAAAACAAATCTATTCCGGGACAAGATCTCACTTTAACAGTGGATAATCGCCTTCAAAAATATGCTTTGGATTTATTTGAAGACAATTCTGGGGCGGCGATTTTGATGGATGTGAAAACGGGGGAACTCAGGACTCTTGTTTCGGCCCCCAGTTTTGATGCAAATTTGTTTTTGGCGCCAATTTCTACAAAGGATTGGAATAAACTTTCTTCAAATAAGAAAAATCCTATGCAAAATAAAGCACTTTATGGTACTTATTCACCGGGGTCCATTTTTAAGTTGGTTGTTTCTTTGGCTGGTCTTGAAAATAACATTATCTCGGCAAATACAACAATCAATTGTGATGGATATACTCAGTTGGGGGAACAACGGTTCCATTGTTGGAAACGTCAAGGACATGGGAAGCTGAACCTTATTCAAGCGCTGGAACATTCTTGCGATGTCTATTTTTATGAAGTTTCTCAAAAAATTGGAGCTGAAAAAATATTGGAAATGGCGCACAAACTTGGTTTTGGTGAAGTCACAGGCATTGATTTAGAAAATGAAAAGTCTGGTTTTGTTCCCAGCTTTGAGTGGAAGAAGAAAAGATTCAATGATGCATGGCGCATGGGGGATACTTTGAACCTCAGTATTGGTCAGGGCTTTTTAACCGCGACACCCCTTCAAATTGTGCGGGCAGTGGCGGCCATTGCCAATGGGGGGTATTTGGTTCAACCACACGTGATTGAAAAGAAGAATTATCCTCAAGGTCTACCCCTCTTTAATCCTAAGAATCTTTCTGTTGTACGTCAGGGGATGTTTGATGTAGTGAATAAGGAAGGAGCCACTGCTTATGGATCCAGATTTAATATAAATGGGATGAAAATGGCAGGTAAAACAGCTACCACTCAGGTGCGTCGCATCAGCGCAGAAGAGCGTAAAAAAGGCCTAAAAGATCAAAAACTCATTCCGTGGGAACATCGTGATCATGCACTTTTTGCCGGATTTGCCCCAACAAATAATCCAAAATACGCCGTAGTTGTTGTGGTGGAACATGGTATTGGTGGGGCCAGATCTGCTGCCCCTATTGCATCAAAACTCTTGAAAAAAGCATTGGAATTGGATATAGAAGACAAAGAGGAAAAATAATGGGCTATTTTAAAGACCGGAATTGCTATATGAAAGATTATAATTTATCCTTCTTGGATAAAATACGGAATTTTAATTACCTTTATCTTTTTTTGGTATCTTTGGTTGTTTTTATCGGAATAGGGGTTCTTTATTCTGTTGGCAGCAGCACAAGTTCCCCTTGGCAATGGGCTTCCAGGCAATCCATGCGCTTTGTTCTCAGTTTGGTGATTTTATTGCTGATCTCTTTAACAAATTTACGTTTGTGGATGAAGTATGCCTATTGGATTTATGGAATGGCTTTGCTTTTATTGATAGGCGTAGAAGTATTGGGACGCGTGCATATGGGGGCTCAACGTTGGCTAAATTTAGGCTTTTTCCAATTACAACCCTCAGAAGTGATGAAAATCGCCCTTGTCTTGGCTTTGGCCAAATATTTTCATGGCGCTTCTTTGGAACAGATTCGTTCCGTAAAATTTATGATTCCTCCCGTTTTGATGATGGGAATCCCCGTTTTATTGATTTTAAAGCAACCTGATTTGGGAACAGCTATGATGTTGGTTTTTATGTCCTTTGGCGTTTTCTTTTTGGTGGGGGTTCAGATATGGAAATTTGTGGTACTCGCTTTGATGGGCATAGGATCATTCCCGATAATATGGTCATTGTTACATGAATACCAAAAAAAACGGGTTCTCACCTTTTTAAATCCTGAAAGCGATCCTTTGGGGGCAGGGTACCATATTTCTCAATCCAAAATTACTTTAGGTTCAGGGGGCTTTTGGGGAAAAGGTTTTATGCAAGGAACTCAAACACGATTAAATTTTATTCCCGAAAAACAGACGGACTTTATCTTTACCGTTTTTGCCGAAGAATTTGGTTTTCTTGGTTCTCTTATTTTGTTTGGTATTTATACCTTGATTATTGGGTATGGCTTTGTGATTTCTGCCAGATGTCAAAACTTTTTTGGAAAGGTTCTGGCGGCGGGACTCACGATCAATTTCGCGCTATACCTGTTTATCAATTCAGGAATGGTCATGGGCTTGATGCCTGTGGTGGGGGTTCCTCTGCCGCTGATGAGCTATGGGGGAACCGCTATGATTACCCTCTTCATCAGCTTTGGTTTGATGGAATGCGTGGATATCAATCGTGAAATGGTGATTGGAAGGTTGGGATCGATCGATGACGAATGAAGTTGATATTTTAATGGATGCGGCTTTTAAGGATTATAATGTGGGCGAATACAGCTCTGCTGAACAAAAAACGCGCGAAGCGCTGGTTCTGTCGCCTACCCATGGTGATGCCCTTTATTTGTTGGGCTTGATTGCGTATAAAAAAGGTGTTTGGACGGAAGCAATAGATCTTTTAACCCTTGTTTCAAAGACCTATCCCGATTATTCAAATTATCGCTTGGCACTGGCAGAAGTTTATCAAAACCAGGGGCAGTTGGATAAGGCCAAGGAACTTTATTTGACAGAACCCGAAAATCCGGCGGCGATGTCAGCTCTTGGCTGGATTGAATTAAAACAGGGCAACTTAAAAAAAGCTAAGAAAATTTTCCAAAAAAATCCTGTGGCGAACAGCTTTTTGGGGCTTGCAGAAATGTCAACAGGTAAAGAAAAGTTATCTTTTTTACAACAGGCCTATGAACTGGAAAAATCAGAGTCCGTTATTCGAGCCCTCGCCCTCTTTTACCTAAATAATCATAAGTATCATGAAGCTGAAAAGTATATCAGAAAACTTTCCTATGACAAATACTTAAAGGCCATGCTTTACAAGGCGCAAGGCAAAGATCAAAAAGCAATGGCTCTTTTAAAAGAATTGACCATAGAAAATGCTTTTAATTGGGAGGTTTGGTTACAACTTGCAGCACTCGCAGAAAAGATAAAGGATGCAACGGTGGCGGAAAATGCCTATCGCCGAGCTCTTGATTTAAAACGTGATTCATTGGTTGCTGCGCAAGGTTTGGCACGCTTTTTGATGAAGGAAAGTCGTATCAGTGAGGCGATTGATATTTATCAAAAATTGGTGCGCGATAATCCCGAAGATAAAGAAACCCTTTTGGCCGTGGCCACCATTTTGGAAGGGGTTGGGGAAGAGGTCGAGGCCTTAGGGCTTTACTTCAACCTGCTTTCTTTGGGGCAAAAGGGGCTATCAAAGACATTGGAACGCCTTATTTTAAAAGTCTCTAAAACAGACAAAGAAACGGCCCTTCGTTTTAGTGAAGGTTGGCATAAACATTTTCCGGAAAATAAAACGGCCTCAAAACTTTTAAAGACTCTCACGGTGTTCCTGTTTTGCTTTTTCTTTTGGGGAAGTTCTTCCTTTGCTCAAATGCCGCTACCTGATAAAGATTTAGATTTATTGTGGCAATCCAAAATGGCACAAATGGGGGATGCAGCCAGCCAATATCAATTAGCCCAAATTTATGAAGCAGGAAATGGTGTTCCGCGCGATTTATCAAAGGCTATTCATTATTATCAGCTTTCTGCCAAACAAGAATATCTTCCTTCAGCCATGGAATTGGGGCGTATTTTTGCCCAAGAAAAAGCGGTTTTGGATGAAAAAAAGTCCCTTGAATGGTACACATATGCCGCAAATCATGGTGAAATTCAAGCAGAAAATTACCTTTTTCATTATTATGATGAATTACCCCAACCAGATAAGCAAAAAGCCCTTTTTTGGCTGGAAAAAATGTTAAAGACGGTTTTCCCAAAGGAACAAAATTTGGCGCGTGTTTCTGCCGATTATGAACGCCTTAAAAAAGAATTGACACCATGAAAAAGAATATAGAGATTTTGGAAAAAACGCCCGTCTTTCAGGCGATTTTGCGTTTGGCGCTTCCGTCAGTTTTGGCGATGATGGTTCAGGTGATTTATGGCCTCACCGACACTTTTTTTATCGGCCAAACGAATGACCCCACTTTGGTTGCCTCCATTTCTTTGGCGCTCCCTTTTGCAATGATTCTTCAGGCAGTGGGGAACATTTTTGCCTTTGGTGGGGGCACTTATATTTCTCAAATGTTGGGGGCAAAGCGTCCTGAGGAAGCCCGAAAAATTTGCGCCTCTTCTTTTTATCTTTCTGCTATTACGGGGGGAATTTTGGCCCTTATCTGTCAGCCTTTGATTTCCCCCATTTTGCATTTGCTGGGGTCTTCTTCTATTACATGGAACGCCACCCAAACCTACCTTTCCATTATGATTACCTGCAGTTTTGTTCAGATTCTTCAAATTGTTTTGGCAGGCCTTATCCGGTCAGAGGGTGCCACCAAACAAGCGATGCACGGTATTTTATTGGGAACAGGCCTCAATATTATCTTGGATTATCTTTTTATTTTAAAATTCGGTTGGGGGATAGCGGGGGCAGCTTGGGCAACGATTTTGGGAAATTTAGGGGGCGTTTGCTATTATCTTATTTATTTTCACTTTTCGGCCACTCTTCTCAGTATTCGTTTCAGCGATTTTAAACCCACGCCTCAAATGGTAAAAAACATCATTGCGATTGGGCTTCCGGTGGCTGTTAACACTTTGATTATGAGCTTATCGCATATCCTTACCAACAATGTAGCGATGAGCTATGGCGAAACCACCATGGCGGCCGCAGGTATTATGGGACGCCTGTTGGCAATAGGTGTGTTTTTGCAAATGGGGATAGCACAAGGCTATCAACCTTTCGCAGGTTACAGCTATGGCGCCCACCTTTTCCATCGCTTAAAACAGGGCTTTTTTGTGGCGCTTTCGCTGTCATCTTTTGTGGGTATCACAATTGCCGCCACCTTTTTTATTTCGGGGCACTTCCTTGTGGGACTATTCATTGATAACCCCGAGGTTATTGAACGCGCCATCACAATGATTAACGCCTTTGCATGGGCACTTCCGTTATTTGCTTTAAACTTTTTGACAGGCATGACCTTTCAATCAGCGGGTCGTCCTCGCTTGGCGTTGGGGTTGGTCCTCGCGCGTCAGCTGGGGTTGTTCCTTCCCATGCTCTATACGCTTAATTATTTTTTTGGGTTTAAAGGCTTCATCTTCGCCCAACCCCTCTCAGATATTCCTATCGCTTTCATCGCCATTTTCTTGATGACAAAGTTCTTTAAAAATCCCATTGACAAAGCATCCAAGAATTGCTAACATGAAACAAAATAAAATGGGAGGACATATGAAACATTGTGAATCAGGTCGGTCGCTGGTTGAAATGCTGGGGACGTTGGCGATTATGGGTTTGATAGGGATTACCGGACTTCAGGGTTTTACCTATGCCATGAAACGCCATCGCGCGAATGAGCTATTGAATGAAGCTAATAAACGGGCCATTATGGTGGCTACTGACCTGATGACAGGGAAAAAACCTGAGGATATATCCATAACCGGGTTCCCTGAGAATTCCTATGGGACCTTTAAGGCTAAAATTGAACCCGAAGGAAATGATAAGTTCAAGATGACCGTAGCAGGTTTAGAGGAAGGAACTTGTGAATTATTGGACAGCTTGGCAGGTGGCCCCATTCGCCGCATCAATTGTAAGGAAGAGTCCTCTGCTGAAATTTTCTTTAATAACGATTTATCCACAGAGGAACGTGCCAGCGATTACAATACTCCGGAAACATGTCAACCGCCATTTAAATGGTGTTCAGGTTTGGGGATAGCAGGCCAATGTTCAAATAAGACAGATTGTTGCGTGGGGATAACCTATGATAACATATGTTATGATTGTGATTCAGAAACGGGCAAACTAACAGATAACTATGATTCAACATGTCAAACGTGTGCAGATGGTGAGATAACGAATAATTATAATTTATGCCAAACGTGTGAGAATGGTGTAATTAGCGATAAAAATAATCAATGCCAAGAATGTGATTCCCGCACAGGAATTGTGACAAATATTCCTGATTCACCGGTTACCAGTTGTACAATTACAACCACAAATGATGGAATTTGCCAATCAGGCGAATGTAAAGAAAATATTGCAGGAAAGACGTGTTATTATGCAGATAACCGCGATTGTGGAGGACAAAACAGTGACTATTTTTGTTGGTTTTATGACGACGTTGATTTTATCTCCGATTTGTCAGAGCCTATGAAGCCTAAGACAGGCGATGGCACCTGTGAATCCGTAGGAACAAACGCTCCTACAAATACGGCGGGTCATGTTTATCTCAGATTTGGATTGGATTGGTGGAGTGCAAATGCATGGTGCGTTGCCAAAGGATCTACAGGGCTTCTCACCTGTGATGAAACAGGCACTTCTTACTCTTGCACCAAAAATGATGTCTCATCAGATGTTTCAGGGTTACAAACCAGTGAGTATTGGCTGAAAAACTTACCGGGGGATAATTTTAGTAGAGCGTTCCGTGTTGTTGTGGTAAATGGTAGCGCTGCCTACGTGGATGACTATCAACGTTCTTCTTCGGCCTATCCCCTCTGTGAATAATCTAATGTTACCCTCTCATCCCTCTGATTTTTTCAATCAAGGCATTGGTGGATGAATCGTGGGCGAGGGGGGCTTTTTTGTCCTCCAACTCCGGCAAAATCTTTTTCGCCAATTGCTTGCCCAATTCCACCCCAAATTGATCAAAGGAATTGATTCCCCATAATACCCCTTCCACAAACACTTTGTGTTCATAAAGGGCAATCAAACTCCCTAAAGCTTTTGGTGTCATTTTGTCAAACAAAATTACATTGCTGGGGCGATTCCCTGAAAAGGTCT
>DFKU01000013.1 GCA_002373615.1 Alphaproteobacteria bacterium UBA3637
GGTGAGTGTGGGCGTTCTACCCCCTTACTGTCATCCTCGGACTTGATCCGAGGATCCACTTGGCGTGGCCTTAACGTACCTCGTTGTGCACAATACGCACAATCCGGGCGCAGTATGGTGGAAATGCTAGGCGTCCTGGCCGTTATCGGCGTCTTATCTGTCGCAGGGATAGCGGGCTATAATTCCGCCATGAACAAACACCGCGCGAATGAGCTCTTGAACGAGGCAAGTAAACGTGCGACAGTGGTTGCCGCTCAAGTCCTGCAAGGGCGGGAGACTTTTTCCATCAATGAATTTCCCAATAATGAAGCATTGAAGTTTAGCACAGAAGTGACACATGATAAAACTAATAGTCAATTTACTTTGGAAATTGGCGGGGTGAGTGAAGCCGTCTGTCAACAAATGAACAATGCCAAAGGCCCAGTCATTCGTAAATTTGAACCTGCAACTTGTTCAGGGGATAACAATACGGTTAAACTGACCTATAATGACGATATGTCCCCCACAGCCAAAGCCTGTGATTTTGCTTCAGAAAGTGAATGTAGAGGTGGTGGCAAGACTTGGTGTAGTGGTCAAGGGACAAATGGCGCCTGTTCGGATAGTTCGGATTGTTGCGCCGGGGTAGATACCACCTGTCAAACCTGCGCAACGGACGGAACGATTACGAATAAAACAGGTGCCTGCGATTTAGACGGAACAGGTGATGGTTTCTGCTATAACGGTGCCTGTGTCAGTTGTGATCAATTTGACGGTACAAGTGAATCTTATACAGGCGGAGCCGTTCCCGGGACAACCTGCCGTTGCGAATCGGGGTACAAGTGGGATACCGCCGGCGAACAATGTGTGGTCGCCACGAAAAACAGTGCCTGTGCGACGCAGGATGAGTGCGGCGGATCAAACAGTGATTATTATTGCCAATACACGGCTTATGCCCAATGTGTTGAGGATACCCTGACGGCAATGGGATGCACGGGGACGACGGCGGATACGTGTAGCAAACCGGGTACCTGCAAGTCCGTGGGGGGATCCAAGTCCATCACGGCGGCCCAATTGTCAACATTGACATCAGCCGGGTTTGCGAACACGATAGAGGCATCTGTAGATCTGATGACTTGGTGGAGTGCGGTGAATTGGTGTCAGGCGAAGGGGAAACAGCTGATCGGTGTAGAGGACCTGAACGTCTACCGCAGTGGGACAACGACCCAAGTGGTAGAGAACACCGAAAAGAGTTATGGTTGTGCCCGCGGAAAGACATGCGATTATTGGTCCAATGACCCTTATACTGCGATGTGGAGTGAAGATACTGTGACGGATGCGGCGGATGCGAGCGGCGAGAAATACCGTGACAAGTATAGTGCGAAGTTGGTAACCCTGCGTCAGGTGCTTGGGGGGAAAGTTTTTTGGACAAAATCCGGATATAATAACGAATCCTGCCCCGCGTTCGCCGTGGGCCTTTCCAATGGTAACGTCCGCGACAACGGTCGCAGAGGCAGCCTCTACGCTCTGTGTGAGTAAGTGGTAGTAGGTTTTAAACCTTCCCCTCCCTTATGTCTTAAGGGAGGGATTTTTTCTTGACTTTTTGATTTTTGTTTGCTATCGTCAATTTTATCAATCACTGAAAGGGGATTAAAATGGATGAATTTGAAAAAATCAGGGCTTTTTCGGCAGAACTCGGCAAAAAAACCGAGGAAGCAGTTGCCGCAGAAAATGCTGAAACTCCCGAAAATAAAACTGAGGTTCCACCTGCATCGGCAGAATACACCGAATCCGCTGAGTTTTTGGAAAATTGGTCAGCCCCATCGGAACCTGAAGAAGAAGCACGAAGTCTGTCTAAAACCTTTTGGGTGGTTTTATCTGTTGTTACAGTATTAACAGCGTGTTTGATTGTGGTGATTTACCTGCTTTTAAAAGGGCCCATTGAAAACGAAGAAGTGGTGACCATTGCCCCCACGCCAAACCCTGTTAAAGTCCGCCCAGAAAACCCCGGCGGGATGATGATTCCTGATCAAGATAAAGTCATTTATTCCCGATTGACGCAGGATACTTTACCCGTTAAAGTGGAAAAACTGTTCCCCGAGGAAGAAAAACCTGTCATGCCTGAAGTGGTGGAAGAAACAGTGCCCGAGATTCCTGTTTTTGAAGAAGCAGAAGAAATCAAAGTGATTACTGAACTTCCAAAAGAAGAAGTGCTTCCTAAAAAAAAGGAAGAAGTAAACTCTACTGCAAAACAACCTGAAGTTGCACCCGCCAAAAAGGGCGAATGGAAAGCGCAACTGTTTTCATCCACTGACAAAGCGAAAGTTGAAAAACAATGGAAAACGATTTCCAAAAAACACAAGGCCTTGGTGTCCGACATGCCGATGCAGATTGTACGTGTAGATATTCCAGGTAAAGGAATCTATTTTCGTCTGTATTTAGGGGAATTTGAAACGCGTCAAATGGCGGCGAATCTGTGTGCCAAACTCAAAAAACAAAAGCAAGATTGTATTCCGGCAAAGTGAGGAGTTAAGATGTCTTCAATTTATACTTTAACAACGTGGGTTATCCCATTGCTTTTATGTGTTATTTTACATGAAATTGCGCATGGATACGTGGCCTTAAAATTGGGGGACAAAACAGCTTGGTTGATGGGACGTTTGACGCTTGATCCGCGCAAGCATATTGACCCAATTGGGAGCCTTTTGGTGCCAGGGCTGTTATTACTTTCTGGTTCAAAAATGCTGTTCGGTTGGGCGAAACCCGTCCCGGTGGATTTTAATCGCCTGAATCACCCAAAACGTGATATGGGCTTGGTGGCTTTGGCGGGCCCCTTGGCGAATGTGTTGTTGGCCATCGTTTTTGTTTTATTGGGGCGTTTGATTTTATTTATACTACCTGTTGATAATCACTTGACCCTGTGGCTACTGGAAAACATCAAAAATGGGATAGGGCTTTCGTTGGTGCTGGCCTGCTTTAACCTATTGCCCATTTTACCCATGGATGGGGGACGTGTGGTGGCCTCGCTCCTGCCCAGAAATTTATCAATTAAATACCAAGAATCAGAAAAGTATGGACTTTTTGTTTTAATTGGTGTATTATTTTTACTACCTGCCATGGGAATAGATATAGTAGGCTGGTTTATCGGCACGCTTTATCCGTTCTTTGCGCGTTTGTTGAATATTTTTATGTAAGGAGAAAAAATGTTAGATATCAAATTAGTTCGTGAAAATCCGGAACTGGTCAAAGAAAATATTAAGAAAAAATTTCAAGATTCCAAGCTTCCTTTGGTGGATGAAGTCATTGAGTTGGACAAACGAAATCGTTCAGCCATTACCGAAGTTGAGGCTTTGCGCGCCAAAAGAACAAACCTGTCTAAACAAATTGGTGCTTTGATGGGGCAGGGGAAACGGGACGAAGCCGAAGCTGTCAAAAAAGAAAGTCAAGAAATCGGGCAAAAAATTACTGACCTAGAGGCCGAACAAGAAAAATTGGCCGAAGAAATTAAACAACGTATGATGGTCATTCCAAATATCATTGATGCCTCTGTGCCTGTGGGAAAAGACGATACAGAAAACGTAGAAATTGAACGCTTTGGCGAACCCAAAGTGCCTGATTTTGAAATCCCTTACCATGTGGATATTATGGAAAGCTTTAACGGGGTGGATTTTGATTCGGCCCGCCGTGTGTCCGGTAATGGCTTTTATTATTTGCAGGGCGATATTGCGCGGCTCCATTCAGCAGTCCTTACCTATGCACGCGACTTTATGATTGACAGGGGCTTTACTTATTGCTTGCCACCCTTTATGATTCGGTCGCAAGTGGTAACTGGGGTGATGAGCTTTGCCGAAATGGAAGCCATGATGTACAAAATTGAAGGGGAAGATTTATTCCTTATCGGTACCTCCGAACATTCCATGATTGGGAAGTTCATTGATCAGATTATCCCTGAGGAAAATTTGCCCTATAATTTAACCAGCTATTCACCTTGTTTCCGTAAAGAAAAAGGCGCACATGGTCTGGAAGAACGTGGTGTCTATCGGATTCACCAATTTGAAAAGCAAGAAATGATTGTCGTGTGTAAGCCCGAAGAAAGTATGGATTGGTATAATAAATTATGGAAAAATACCGTGGATTTGTTCCGCTCGTTGGATGTTCCCGTTCGCACTTTGGAATGCTGTTCAGGGGATTTGGCAGATTTGAAGGTGAAATCTTGCGATGTGGAAGCTTGGTCGCCCCGTCAAAAGAAATACTTTGAAGTGGGTTCTTGTTCCACCTTGGGGGATGCACAAGCACGCCGCTTAAAGATTCGTGTGGCAGGTAAAGATGGTAAAAAGTATTTCCCGCATACTTTGAACAATACTGTGATTGCTTCTCCACGTGCCTTGATTGCTGTTTTGGAAAACAATTTGCAGGCCGACGGATCGGTGTTAATTCCAAAAATTTTACAACCTTACATGGGCGGTAAAACGGTATTGACTCCCGTCAAGAAATAAACATTGACAAAAAATTAAAAATATGATATACTCCTTTCAGCAATAAGGCAGAAAGGAGTTTTTTATGGTGAACGATAAAAAGAATTTAAATGACAAAGATATTTCTATATTGAATTCGTATCAATATGCGAAAGGAAAAGTTTTAACTTTACCAGAAGGAATTAGGTTTATCGGTGGTGAACTGGATTTAAGAGCTTCATGTGTTGATATGATTCCTGCTGGATTAAAGGGGATTGATAGCGTTTATTTTTCTGTTTCACCAAAATTTATTGCCCCAGATTATACTGGTGAAGTTTTGATTGATTACCTTGATGACCCTGTTCACCCCTTGGATGATTTAAAAAAGTATAAGGATCGTTATGTCAGATGTCAAAAATTTGTGGAAATGCCTCGCTATTTCTATGATAGGTTGTGTACCTTACCAAAAGACATGCGCTTTTTTAAAGCCGAAGACGGATATTGTCTAGATTTAAGCAAAACTTCTGTCAGATATGCATCCGCAATTTTAGGTATTTCAAGAATTATTTTTGAACATCCCCTTGAGTTTTTTAGACCTGATTTTTCCCAAAAAATCGCCCATCATAAAGGGCATCAAATGACGAATCAAAAAAACAGAATTAAGGAATAAACCAAAGGCCCCGAAATTCGGGGCTTTTAGTTTATTTTCTTTCAATTGGCTTATATTTAATACGATGCGGGGTATCGGCATCAATGCCTAAACGGCGTCGGCGGTCGGCTTCGTATTCGGCGTAGTTTCCTTCAAACCACACGACTTGGCTGTCGCCTTCAAAGGCAAGGATATGGGTTGCCAATCTGTCTAAAAACCAACGGTCGTGGCTGGTAATGACGGCGCACCCGGGGAAGTCCATCAAGGCTTCTTCCAAAGCGCGTAAGGTATCCACATCCAAGTCGTTAGTGGGTTCGTCCAGCAACAGCACATTCGCCCCGGATTTTAACATCTTCGCCATGTGGACACGGTTGCGTTCACCCCCGGACAGCATCCCGATTTTCTTTTGCTGATCAGCGCCCTTAAAGTTAAATTGGGCAACATAAGCGCGGGATGGAATTTCACGTTTTCCCAAAGTCAGCATATCATTACCACCCGAAATTTCCTGCCACACGGTGTTGTTGTCATTCAAGGAATCTCTGCTTTGATCCACATAGCCCAATTTCACCGTTTCGCCCACTTTGAATGTGCCTGCATCAGGCGTTTCTTGACCTGTAATAATCCGCATTAAAGTTGTTTTTCCGGCTCCGTTCGGGCCGATGACCCCGACAATCCCACCGGCGGGTAGGTTGAAACTGAGGTTATCAAACAACAATTTGTCGCCAAAGGCTTTACGTAAGTTCTCGGCTTTTAAGACCACATCCCCCAAACGAGGTCCCGCAGGGATGACAATTTGCGCGACATCGGGGACTTTTTCATTGGATTTCTTTAACAGTTCCTCATACGCCGTGATACGCGCTTTGGATTTTGCTTGCCTTGCTTTTGGGCTGGAACGCACCCATTCCAGTTCTTCTTTCAAAGTCTTTTGACGTTTATCCTCGGCATTTTGTTCAATTTGCAGACGTTTTTCCTTGGCCTCCAACCACTTGGTATAGTTACCTTCATAGGGAATGCCTTCGCCCCGATCCATTTCCAAAATCCAGCCCGTCACATTGTCCAAGAAATAACGGTCGTGCGTAATCATAACCACAGTGTTCGGGAAGTTCTTTAAATAGACCTGAAGCCATGCGACAGATTCTGCATCCAAATGGTTGGTGGGTTCGTCCAACAACAACATGTCGGGTTTGGAAAGCAGTAGACGGCATAAAGCCACGCGTCTTTTTTCACCCCCTGACAGCTTTGTGACATCTGCATCAGCGGGTGGACAGCGCAGGGCATCCATCGCAATTTCTACATTGCGTTCAAAATCCCAACCCCCGACAGCATCAATCTTTTCTTGCAGTTCAGCTTGCTCGGCCAAGAGCTTATCCATATCGGCGTCAGGATCGGCAAAAGCATTATTGACTTCTTCCCAACGTTTCATCAAATCCCGAATTTCGCCCACGCCATCCATGATGTTTTCAATCACGTTTTTGGTGGGATCAAGCTGGGGTTCTTGGGGGAGGTAGCCGACCTTTACGCCTTCGGCTGGCCAGGCTTCCCCTGTAAAGTTTTCATCAAGGCCCGCCATAATTTTCATCAAGGTTGATTTACCGGCACCATTTGGCCCAATAACACCAATTTTTGCCCCAGGGAAAAAGCTCAGCCAAATATGCTTTAAAACCTCTTTACCCCCAGGGAAAGTTTTGCATAAATCTTTCATGACATAAATGTATTGATAAGCGGCCATTTTAAAATCCTTTCTTAAATGTTGAAAATTAGGGGCTATTCTAACCGAAGAGCCCCAAAAAGTCAAGGAAAAAAGCTTTATTTCACCCTTTTGTTAAATATTGCCAACGCTTATTTGTGGAAATATCCCAAATAATCATTCTCAAATTGTAAAGTAGGGATCCATGTATGACACTATTATCTGGATTTATATTATTCATTTGAGCATAAGATGAATATTTTAATGAAATATCAACAAGTTTATCTTTTGTTTGACGAATATATGAATCAATTTTGTTTATATCATAAAGTAGATGGTTTGAACTTTTTAATTTATTGGATAAAGTTTGAAAGTTTATAAAAAGATTTTTTTGAGGAAAGTTATCATCAATTTCTCTTTTAAATTGTTCGATCCATTCATTTATTTTTATTTCTTGGTACTTTTCAATACTTTCTGCATCACGAATTTTTGTATGTTTGATATTTAGATTGTTATCCAAAGAAATAAGATCTAACGGTGATAATTTACCCCATTTGATACTACTGGCATCAGTCGCAGGATAAATTTCTATTTGGGGCATGGAATCTTTATACCAAATCCCAAAACTGTATAACCAATCCAACCGGTTTGAAGGGTATAATCCTGATATAACTTCATGAATAATACAATTGTACCCTAGTTTTAATTGCTTTTGGATGTAATTAGCACATTTTTTTAAGTTAACATTATTATCGATATTTGCGAAAGCAACAGCAGGCATAGGGTTAGTTTCAGAGCTTTTTTCGCAACGAACAACATAGTGTGAAATTTTGTACTCAGTAGCGGTTGATTCCAAAAAATCAACAATCTCAGTTACTAAAATATCTTCGTATGCTTCAAAAAAAATATTGATTAAAAAATAAGAGGAATCTTTAAAAATGTCATTTAAATGATATAAAGAATCAAACTTTTCACATCCTGTGTAATGTGGATAAGTTTTTTCAATTTCTTTTTGAAAAACGTAAGGCATTTACTTTCTTCCAGTTGATCCTAGTCCGCCAACGCCTCTTGTTGTGTCGTTTGTTTCAATTTTATCGACTTCCACAATTTCTGGGCGTACAATTGGACAAACAATGACTTGACAAATTCTGTCACCAGGATTGACAATGAAATCTGTTTTTCCCCAGTTACTCAAAATGGTGATAAATTCCCCCCTAAAACCATAATCATAAGTGCCAATGGAATTGACTAAACCAATGCCATTTTTGGCCGCCAGTCCTGAACGGGGGCGCGTTTGAATTTCATAAGCGTTATTATCAGATTCCAATTTTAACTTAACGCCATTGGGAATAAGGGCATGTGTACCCGCTTTTACCACCATAGGTTCTTTAATCGCCGCGCGCAGGTCAAAGCCTGAATCATCCGCGTGTTTAAATCCCAAAGTTCCCCAAGATTTATCATAATTTTCCAAATATTCAACAATCAGTTTCATTTTGACTCCTTTTTAAATATATATATTTTTTTAGCATAGAATAGGGTTTTATGCAACAAAAATTTTTTCTTGACAAAGCCCGAAAAAAAGAGTATCCATTTTCCATCATTTTTAACAAGAAAAGGAGAACAAAAAATGACTTTTAAAACACTTGATGATTTTGATTTTAATGGAAAAACAGTTTTCATTCGGGCGGATTTGAATGTGCCCGCTAAAGACGGCGAAATTACCGATACAACCCGTATTGATCGCTTTGTGCCGACCTTGAAGTACGTGGTGGAACATGGCGGTAAGGCCGTGGTGGCCAGCCACTTTGGTCGCCCTAAGGGTGAAAAAAAGCCCGAATTTTCTATGGCCTTTTTGGCGCCTGCTTTGGAAAAAGCCAGTGGCCTCAAAGTCAAATTTATGGATGATTGCATTGGGGAAACCCGTGATGCCGCTGTCCGCGCCATGCAACCTGGCGAAGTGATTTTATTGGAAAACTTGCGTTTTTATGCCGGTGAAGAAAAAAATGATCGCGAATTTGCCGAACATTTGGCCAACGGAATTGATATCTACATCAATGATGCTTTTTCAACCGCGCACCGTGCGCACGCTTCCACCGAAGGGATGGCGCATTTGTTGCCACGTGGGGCAGGGCGCTTGATGCAGGAAGAATTGGAAGCCTTGGATAAGGCTTTGGGGAACCCTGAGCACCCGGCTGTGGCTTTGGTGGGGGGCTCTAAAGTTTCCACAAAATTGGACTTGCTTGGTAACTTGGTTAAGAAAGTGGACTACCTGCTGATTGGTGGTGGTATGGCGCATACCTTCTTGGCGGCCAAAGGGATTCCGATGGGCAAGGGCTCACTGGTTGAACCTGATATGATTGATACTGCCAAGAATATTTTGGCCAATGCCGGCAATTGTCAAATCGTGCTTCCTGTGGATTTGGTGTGGGCCAACGAATTTGGTGAAGGTCAAGAAGCACACACTTCGGATGCTGACAAAGTACCGGAAGGTAAAGTCTTGATGGACATTGGTGAAAAATCCGTTCAGGCCTTTTGTGAGGTGATTAAAAACGCCAAGACATTGATTTGGAATGGCCCAGTGGGTTGTTTTGAAATCAAGCCTTTTGACAAGGGTACCAATGAAATTGCCAAAGTAGTAGCCGAACAAACAAAGGCAGGAAAACTGACCTCTGTGGCTGGCGGTGGGGATACCGTTTCCGCCCTGAAGAAAGCTGGTGTCAAAGCCGATATGACCTATGTGTCAGCCGCTGGCGGTGCTTTCTTGGAATGGATGGAAGGAAAAACACTTCCCGGTGTTGCCATTTTGGAAAAATAATTCAAAAAGCCTCGTTCAACGGGGCTTTTTTCTTATAATAAAAAAACATGCAAAAATATGCTTGACATTTTCATTTTGATTGGTAAGATTGAAACCATGGATATCCAGTATTACATTTAACGAAAGGAGACTATATGAGATATTCTAATACAGCAATTACAGAATTGTCCGC
>DFKU01000066.1 GCA_002373615.1 Alphaproteobacteria bacterium UBA3637
GATTGTATCTAAATCTACTATCATTAGGACTCCTTACTTTCTGACATTTCTATTTATTCCTTAACGATTCAATAGTGGAATCGATTATTTTTTTACATTTTATCCTTGATTTAATGATAATTTAATGTTATAATAACGATATATTTAAGGAAGAATCATTATGACTTGGCAACCAAAATATACCATTACAAAAGAGATTTTATCCAATCTGACACGCATTGAACAGGTCCGAGAAACATTTGAAAACAAACCGCTTTCCCCTGTCTTATTGAACTCTTTACATAATACTGCCAAGGTGTCATCCGTTCACTATTCCACAAAGATTGAGGGAAACCGTTTATCTATGGAACAGGTAGAAAGAACCTTGCATACGATGGCTAAAAAGGCAGAAACCTATCATCAACGGGATGAAAAAGAAGTAAAGGCATATTATGATGCCTTGAACTACATGGAAAAATATTTGGAAGAAGGTGGGATATTCACCGAAACCTTTATTCAAAAGACACACACCTTGGTAGAAGGGCAAAAAAAGATTATTCCTTATCGAGAAACACAAAATGCCATTTACGACAGTGTGAGTGGTGGTTTGGTCTATTTACCTCCTGAAGCCAAAGATGTACCTGTGTTTATGAAAGAAATGGTTGCTTGGGTTAAAGAAAACATTGATACTTTGCCGACACCCATTGTTGCAGGACTGATTCACTATCAGTTTGTAACCATTCACCCATATTTTGACGGTAATGGTCGGACGGCTCGTTTAATTACCAGTTTTTTAATGAGAAAGTTCGGTTATGGATTAAAGGGCATTTATTCTTTGGAAGAATACTACGCCAAAGATTTATCCAGTTATTATGCCGCTTTAGCAACACATCCGCACCATAATTATTATGAAGGGCGGCATGAGGCAGATTTAACAGGATGGTTGGAATACTTCATCAAAGGCGTGGCAGAAAGTTTTGAAAAGGTATCCGTTAAAGCCGAAGAAGAAATCAAAAAAGGTTTTACAGTGGATAAATCCCCTCTACTTAGGGAATTGGATATTAAGCAACGCAAAGCATTGGAGTTGTTTGTGGAATATAAAGAAATAACCTCTGGGCAATTGGCAGGATACATGGGAATTTCTGAACAATCCGCACGCATTTTACTTAGGAAATGGATTGCCGAAGGATTTTTGCAGGTTGCTAATCAAGCAAAGAAAAACAGGACATATACCCTGTCTGAAAAATATGAAGATTTGGTAAAATAATTTTTCTAAAAAAAAGTGAAAATACGATCTTGACTTAAATGGAAAATTGTGTTGATCGATCGGGGTAACGAAAGGAAACACAATGAATAAGGAACAAATCAAAGAAGCGATATTAGGTCAGCCAGATTGTCGGAAAGAGGATACACCCCTTTGCCAATTTGCCACATTTCATCCCGATATGGAAATGGTGGAGATTTTGTTAAAGGGGGCGGATATTCAAAAGAGCTTTAACAATCAGCCCCTCGGTTGGGATTAGATATTTTTTGCGTAGGCATTCGGGCTTGACAAGTAAGATGAAAAACTTTATTATTCATCTTATGAAAAGTTTATTTTGTCTTATTTTATTATTTCTTGTGGGATGTTCATTTCAACCGAAAGAAGAGCGGTTTGTGAATCCGCTCTTCTATAAGGATATGGATTTATTATCCCAAGATGTTGATGTACGATTAACTCCAAAGGCAATTTTTTCAACATCTATTGTTCCTAAAAAGAATTGTAAATTATTAAAAAATACAAAAACAGAATTAGAATTTTCTTGTGATTTTGATCATCCGTTTCGGGGAAAAATTACCAACGAAATCTATCGTTATATCATTGAATATAAATCAAAAAATCGTGGATGCTATATCGTAAGAGAAGAAACAAATGGTGGCAAATCATGGTATTGCATTTATTTTGATGAATAGTGCCAACCATCAATAAAAAAGACATTCCAATTTTGAAATACCCAAATAAATGGATATTTCACGTGCTCCTATATAAAAAATATATCCCCAAATAAGTAAAAATAAGACATTTAGTAATGTTATTTTTATTTTTTTGAGAACAGAAAAGTGAAAATACTTTCTTTCGTTATAAAGAACAACCATCCCCATTAAAATAGAGAGAAAAACACATAAAAGAAATACTATATAATTTACATCGGCAGGTTTTAAACTTTCTCCCCCAAAAACACAATGATGTTTAAGGGTGGGGATTAAATAATATAATTGCAAAAGGTAAAAAAATCCCCACCATATAATAAAAATGATGTTTAATATCCAATGTGTTATTTTTATCATAAGGTCACTATACCACTTTTTAGATAGAAAATCTAGTATTCTACATGTATAATAACATCATATCTATTTTTTTCAAACCATTGGGAAAAATCTTTCATATCTTTCGTTAGATCAATACAACCAGCTGATCCAGGCGTTTTTCCTCCGTGAATGGAAAAACCGCTGCGATCATAAGTATTTGTTTCTTGCGATGGTATTAACCAAATACGATTTTCCCCCCAAGCATACGTACCCCCTGGCCATTCTCCTTTTCCTATATATGCACTTGTTTTCTGAAAAAGATTTAATTCTTCCCACTTTTGATGCTCGTCTTTTCTAGCCACATAGTTCCCTTCAGGAATTGGGCCATAATTTTTTAGATCCTGATAATTAGGGTGTTGAAATCCTGTTTTTCCTGATATAGCATTCCAACTTTTTTCTATTTTTCCATCTTCATACAAAAAGAGCTTGTGTCCATCAAATAATAGGTATTGATTTTCTTTTGTCATAACGGGGTGATTCCATGATGATTGATTTTCCATTATTGACTCCTATAAAAAAAGCCCATAGGGTTCATTCCTTATGGACATAAAAAAACAGGGCATAATCCACCCTGTTAACCGTCTTGGATTATAGCATAAATTGTCCTAAAAGTCAAGGATTATTTTCCTAATATTAAAATGTTAAAAAATCTACCTTTTTTAACATTATCCTCAAGAATCCCATAAAATCAACATTTTTGAAAACGCTCTAAAACCACCTCATTTCAAAATGTTTAACTTTATACATAAAAATCACTTTTTTTAACATTTTTTATAAAAACGATCTTGACCTTCTTTTCAAAATGTGTTGATCAGATCAGCATAACCAAAATTGACCAATTTTTACGAAAGGACCCATTATGGTAAATCAAGTTTTTATAGATGACAAAAAAATTAAAGATATTTTAACTTATATCCAAGGGATGAGACACGCGGAACAAATTCGGATGATGTTTCTTTGCTCACTCAATGGCATGAGGTCTATTAATTTTGCTTATCTTCAGGTTTCTGATGTTTACACCCCCGACCTAAAGGTTAAGGATGTTATTTGTCTGGATAAGGATAAAAATAAAGGAAAATTCGGGTGTTCTTATTACCTTAACACTCAGATGAAGAAAGAGTTTAAGGAGTATTTGGGGTATTTAAAGTCCAAAAATGATGAGATTACCCCTGAAACGTATCTGTTTACCTCACAAAAGTTAGGGAAACCTTATAACCGAGTAAGTATTAGTAGGCTGTTTTCAAGCATTTACCGCAAGTTTTCAATAGAAGGGGGAAGTCACTTGGGGCGTCACCTGTTCGTGAGTCGGCTTATCAATGCTGGCACGAATATCTGTTTGGTTCAGAAACTCGCCAACCATCGCAACATTTCCACAACTCAAAGGTACTTCAATTATAATGAAACAATGCTCTCAAATGCTGTGGAGAATGTGACTATTTAGACTTCTTCCGTCTCTTATTTTTTACTATTTTCTTGTTAAAGGGGTGTTTCTTGTAGTGCTCATCCACAGTTTCAACCCCCTTTACAGGTTGATTATTACCAACTTTAGCAACTTCTTCCAGAGACTTTTCTAAAATGCTCTTTTCTTTCTTTTTCTTAAAAATATCAAATAGTTTCATCCGTTTTCCTTTTGAACGTGACTATAAGAAATAATGTCTCTGATTTTACAGAGAGTTAATCAAATAGCCTCAGTAAATCCGCTTACACTACTTTTGCCCAGGGAGTTCTGTACCGTATGCATGAACGGTTAATCGTCCAAACATTCCCAGTATGCTTGTCCACTCATAATCTGCATACGCAGCCTTCTCAAGTAAACCATCTCTCAATGCTTTTTTTAGACCAGCATCACCAACAGCAAAGCTAAAATAATACACAGCAACATGTGTCGTTGATGACATTCCTTCTGTTGTTGATAATTTTGTCTTGTCTGTATTAAGAGTCAATGGGGCTTTTACATTAGTGTAAATTATCCCTGTTGATGGCTTAAATGGAGCACGAGGAGCAGAAACGCACCCTTGCAAGAATAGCATCACAAATAAAATTGCGAGCAATCTTTTCATTGGTTATTAGTCTCCATACACGTATACTGTTGTCTTTGTGAACAATCCGAAGAACACATTTACAAATTCATAATCGGTGTGCTTAATTGTTTTAATTCCACCATCTTTTGCACCTGCTTGAATACTGTTATCACCAAAAGCAAACAAGCCCAAGAAACTATGAGATGAAGCACTACCAACTTTATGACCTAAATCGGTATTTTCGTAATCTAATTGCAACGGGGCTTTTGTGTCATTATACAATGCACCTGTTGAGGGTTGGAACGGGGCTGTTGTACATCCAGCCAAGAGTAAAGCAACCACTGTTGTGGCTAATAATTTTTTCATTTTGTAATCCTTTCTTTTAACATGTTAAAGTTATGAAGGGCTATAAGTCCTTCAAAGGTATATTACAAAATCATTTGATTATGAAATGTAGTACTTTTGGGCAAATTCAAATCCAAATGTATATTCCCATAATTTGCGATATATTACTGATTTTTCAATATGTTCAGTAGTCTTTACCCAATAAATTCAGTCATTTTTAATTTTTAAAAAAACATTTGCATTTTATCAAATGATTAATTGCTAATACTTTTTGCAACGAAAAATCCTTTAGGTTCAATAAATAAAATAAAAAGGATTGATTATGATTTACGGATATTGTCGCTGCTCTATGGAGAAAAAGCAAACCTGTTCCAACCAGCATTTTGCTATCAAAGAATATGCTAAACGAAATGGACTCAAAATTGACAAGTGGGTTGAGGAAAATATTAGTTCCCGCAAGCCTCTTTCCAAAAGGGAATTGGGTGTCCTGATGGGTAAAGTTTTGGCAGGAGATACGATTGTTATAACTGAAATTAGTAGGCTTGCAAGAAATCTTTATGAACTGGCAGGGATTCTGCAAGATGCTATCAATAAAGATGTGAAGGTTATCAGTATCAAAGAAAACTATATGTTCAAAAATGACCTACAATCCAAGATTATGGCATACACTTTTGGGTTGGCTGCAGAAATTGAAAGGGACTTGATTTCCACACGCATAAAAATGTCACTGGATAAACTCAAAAAGCAGAATGTCAAGTTGGGCAGACCACTGGGGGCTGAAGCCAAATGCTTAAAACTGTCCAAAAATCGCAAGAAAATAAGAGAATTGCTGGAAAAAGGTGTCAGTCAGGCAAAGATTTCCAAAATCTTAAATGTCCACCCAACCACAATGTGTCGATATTTGAAAAGGGTTGATTTAGAGAGGAATGATTAAATTTCCATCACGTTGTCTGTCCAAAGTTCACACTGAGTCATAACCGTTTCAACAGCATCCTCTACACCCTCTGGTGGGTACTTATGCTTTTTCAACAACTTTTTAATAAGCATCCGCATCTTTGCGCGAGCATTCTCACGCCTTTGCCAGTCAATTGTTTTATTTTTACGAAGTGTTTCTGTTAGTTCTTTTGTAATGGCAACTAATTCGTCATTTTCGTAAAAATCCTTAACTGCTTGAGGCTTTGTTAATGCATCATAAAAGGCAACTTCTTCTGGTGTTAATCCTAAATCTGCCCCTTCCTTTTGGGCCTCCGAAATTTGTTTTGCCAGGCTGAGTAACTCTTCTATTACCTGCTCATTGGTAAGCATGCCATTTAGATAGCGGTTCATAATTGCCTGAATTATTTCACTAAACTTTTCGGAACGCACAACGTTTGTTTTACGGTAAATAGAAATTTGTTCTGCAATTAATTTTTTCAAAAGTTCAAGGGCTAAATTCTTTTGTTTCATTTTTGAAATTTCTTCCAAAAACTTCGGATCAAACAAAGAAAATTCTTTCTTTACATCAGAAAATAAATTAATAACACCATCACTTTTTATACTTTGTTTCAGCAATTCATTAATACGTTCATTCATTTCCTTCAAAGAAATCTTTTTGCCTTCTCCTGCATTAGTTAAACGCAAAGTCAAAACACGAACTGCTTCCATAAAGGCGGCTTCTATGCGTTTTTCTTCCTTAACAATAGAAGAACACAAAGATAAGGATTGATGTAACATCAAGGCTTGTTTCAAGAATTGTTCTTTTTTCTTATCTGTTCCAATAATAAAGTTTACTGCCCCACTAATAAGCTCAGCACGCTTTAAATTACTACCCGTCATAAATTGTTGATAATCAAATCCATGTAATAAATCACGACAAACACTTAATTTTTCTTCAAATTCTTTAAGTGCTGTTTCAGCGATATTCATATTTCCATAGTTCTTCTTATCGCGAACTGTGTAATCGTTCATCGCTTGTTTCAGAGCATTTGCAATTCCTACATAATCTACGACAAGTCCACCTTCTTTATCCTCAAATACACGATTAACGCGAGCTATTGCCTGCATTAAATTATGTCCCATCATTGGTTTATAAACATACATCGTTGCCAAAGAAGGTACATCAAATCCGGTCAACCACATATCCACCACAATGGCAATTTTTAAAGGATCTTTATTATCCTTAAATTTACGGGCCAACGCTTCTTTATGAGATTTATTTCCAATGATTTGACGCCAATCTTCTGGGTCATCATTACTAGAAGTCATCACAACCCCCACTTTTTCTTTCCAATTGGGGCGTAATTTTAAAATCTCTTCATAAATTTTCAAAGCAATAGGACGTGAATAAGCAACAATCATCGCCTTTCCAGTAAGCAAGTTTTCCCGATAATTTTCATAGTGGTCTATAATATCATTTACCAAGGAATGAATAGTGTTGTCATTTCCCAGGATTGCTTCCATTTGTCCCAATTTCTTTTTACTGGCCTCAATGACTTCAGGATCTGCATTTTGAGCCATTAAATCATATTCATCATCAATTTTCTTGAGTGTTTCTTTATCCAGATTCAACTTAACCACTCGACTTTCATAGTAAACGGGGCGAGTTGCTCCATCTTCCACAGCCTGTGTCATATCATAGATATCAATGTAATTCCCAAACACTTCTTGGGTATTTCTATCTTTTTTGGAAATGGGTGTCCCCGTAAACCCGATAAATGTTGCATTTGGAAGACTATTGCGGATAACACGAGCAGTCCCTGTTTTAATTTTCCCGTCTTTGGTTATTTTTTCCGCCAAGCCATATTGCCCCCGATGAGCTTCATCCGCCATCACAATAATATTCCGGCGAGTGGACAATGGCTCTTCGGATTCTTCAAACTTCTGCATCGTTGTAAAGAAAATCCCATTGGCTTTGATACCATTTAATAACTTTTTCAAATGTTCCCGACTAGTTGCTTGAACGGGTTCTTGTCTTAAAAAGTCTTTACATTTGGCAAATTGTCCATAGAGTTGATCGTCCAAATCATTACGGTCTGTTAGTACCACAATTGTTGGGCTGTTTAAAGCACTTTGTAGCAGGTGGGCATAAAACACCATAGATAAAGATTTACCAGACCCTTGTGTATGCCAAAAGACACCGCCCTTGCCATCTGTTTCTGTTGCTTTTTGGGTTGAAGTAATGGCTTTTTTCACCGCGAAGTATTGGTGATATCCTGCCAAAATCTTTTTGCTTCCTTTGTTCTCATTGGAAAAGCAAATAAAGTTCTTCAAAATATCCAAGAGTCTCTCTTTGGGAAAGATACCCTTAAAAAACGTATCAAACTGTGCATGTTGGGTATTTTCGTATTTCCCATCCACAGTTTTCCATTCCATAAAGCGTGTTTCATCCGAAGTAATCGTTCCCGCTTTGGATGTCAATAAATCGCTTGTGACGCAAATAGCGTTATAGATAAACATAGAGGGAATTTCATGTTTATAGTTTTGGATTTGGCGATATGCCTCGGAGGCATCTGTTTCTTCGCGGGAAGGAGATTTCAATTCCATCAAAACCAAAGGCAAACCGTTCACAAATAACAAAATATCCGGACGTTTTTCGCTGTTTTCAATAAAGGTCCATTGATTAGCCACAATAAAAGAGTTTTTATCAGGTCTATTATAATCAATCAAATAAACGATGGTATCTTTGGGTTCTCCCTTTTCCGTATAGCGAACCGTAATACCACTTTGCAAATACTCCATAAACACAGCATTCTTTTGTGTTAGTTCTGCGTTTTCAAAGTTCTTTAATTTTGTATAAGCTTCTTTGATGGCCACCTCGGGAAGTTTAGGATTCAAGCGATGTAAAGCATCAATCAACTCATCTTCATATAGAGGGGAATGAAAATCCCGATTTTCTAAATTGGGTCCATAGACATGCCGATACCCCATCCCCTCAAACAACTCTATCACAGAGTTTTCATAAGCTTCCTCATTTACAGGATTGATGAATGCGTCTGTCATTTTTTCTCCTTTTTAATGTATTCTGGGTAAAAAGGAATAGAAAATTTGATACGGGATAAATTTTCTTGTTTTGATTGAAGCTCCCCATCTAAGCTTCCGCCTAAAACTGTTATTCCCACTTTTCCACAAGCTTTAGTAGAACCACTTTCACTAGTTGTAACTGCTATATCAAATTCAATTGCTCTATTCTTTTGTGCTGCAATATTTAGTTGTGGATAATTAGGAGCAATCGGATTTGTTTCTTTATCTATAAACAGTTGAGAACAATTATTATATTTCTCTTTTAAATTTTTAACAGCATCAATAATATCAGATACAGATTGCTCAACAAAATCCTTTAATTCCATTATTTTTTCTCCTTTAATCCTTTAAGAAATTCGGCCATCTTGTCCTTACGTTCTTTATTATCTTTAATCAAAATGCAGAATAAAAGCAACTGATAAAGTTCATCATACCACTTTTCTAATTCTTCATTGGTCAGATTTATTACTAAATCATTTTTCTTCTTACCTGCTTTGTTATTATGACGAATATCTAAATTATTCAGCATATTTGTCGCTGTTTTGAAATAATCAGTATACCCGTCAATAGGATTATCTAAAGTAGGTTCATATTCCTGAGCAATTCGACGTAAAATATCTTTTTTCTCTGCTAATTGCCCTTTTAATGAAGCATGGTGATACATTAAAATTGCCATTGCTGTCTCTTTGGATGAAATTTCCGCAACAGCTGTAGCCGCAGGATTTGAGGGAATCAAAATAACCTTTTCTTGTTCTTCAAAAATTTGTTTTTCATAATTTATATGATTTAAAAGGAGCTCTATGTTATCTTCAAGTATAATAAACTGTTGAGTTTTCTGGTAAGAGCTTGGTATATGAAAAGAATTGTAATAAAGTTTTGAATTTGCTAAATAGATGATATTAGACATATATTCCAAACAAGTAATCATATCGTCTTTGTTTGAGGATTGCCGATTTTCAAATTCCAATTTTTCTTTCATATCTGTAAGATTTATACATCCGTGGCGCTGTTTCCACGAATAGAAACAAGTGTTATCAATGGCTTGTTCTACTGGGATAAGTTGATTTTGCCCCTGTTGCAAATACACAGCAATACTAGGTGTATAAAATAACTTATTAATAGTATTAAATTCTTTTTGAATATCATACTTTTCGGATAAAATTTCAAAGATATTTTTACGGGTCATGGAGTATCCTTTTGTTCTGAAATATCCACATTATCGACATTGATTTCGCCGGACATGAGTTTGGGTAATAAAGTGTCTCGAAGTATAGACAATCTTATATTTTCCTCAATATTTAATGCAATTTTCTTATACAAATCTTCAAATAAACCTGAAATGTTATCTAAAATCTTCACATTCTTTGGGAAAATTAAACTGTACTCTGGTAATGCTCTTTTACTAAGATGTAATACCGTTGTTCCATTTACATATCCTAAACAATGGTTTTTGAAATGAGGATCTTTTAAAATCGCTGCCAACAGATATTTAGATATTCCATTTTTAGGGACAACTCTCACAACATCCATTGAAATGATAACATTTTTATATTTCCCTTTGCTTAAAAGCATTTCTGCATTACCAATTACTTCTGCGTTTTGGGTCAAATCTGTGTGAGCTACCAATGTATCAAATAACTCAACATATTGATTTTGTTTTAACTTAGAGGATGGTTCAATTTCTTTATATCCATCTAGCTTAAATCCACCATTTCTATCAAAGTTTTTTATTGTAGCCATTGCAGTTGTGGACTGTTTTAATTCGGCCCCTTTATATGAATAACCACCAATAAAATCTGCAATTTCGGTCAATTGAATTTCTTTCCAATCGGAGGGGATGGTGCCGCCAAAGGGTTCGAAATCTACGAACCAGGATTTAAAGAGGGCTTGGGCTTGGAGTTCGAGGTTTTGATTGATTTTGTTGTTCAGCTCTATCTTATCATCCAGAGCCCCCAACACCCCTGCAATCTTCTTCTGCACCTCCAATGGTGGTATATTTACAGGGATGGAATACAAATGTCCAACCTTTATGCTAGGTTGTACAGAACTTATATTCAATGCTTGTATATAACTTTGTATATTGGGTTGAGATAAACAATAATACATGAATGTAGAGTCAATGTCCTCTTTATACTGCATGGCAATGATGTTTTGCGCTATACACCCCTTATCTTGCGGCATTAAAGCAACTTTTCCAATGTTTCCAACAGTTGTTATTAAAACATCTTTTGGGTTGGGATGTCCACTTCGAAACCAATTCTGATACGTTTCAATATTAACAAATTTTGATGCAGAAGCCAAATCTGGGTATCTATCTCCAGCTTTTAATAAGTTGCTTTCAAGTAGCGGAATGATACCTTCCGTATCTAAGGGTGCATTTTTTCCTCGGTTATCAATTGTATTTTTAACCAAATCCCCTAATTTAATCTCTCGCCAACCTGACATTACATTATTTGCCATTTTCCTTCTCCTGTACAATGGTAGAAATATCATTATAGGCATTAGTAAATAAATTGTTTATTTGTTCTAGCCATAAATTAAAGAAGGTCAAAATTGCAGAATGCGTTTCGAAGGAAATCAAATTATTTTTACTCCATTTTTGTACATTTTCTTCTACATAAACCGGTTTAAACTTTGAAAAATAATTACCGCGAACCAAATTAAACAAATGACTATTACAATCTCCCCTATGTAAAATTAATCCCCATAATTCCGCATAGAAGAAGCTTCGAATTCCTGATAAATCCATGGGTAAAATTGTAGGACTTCCATTATTTCTATCCATCATTTTCGCAATTATTTCTAACGATGTTCTAAGATCTTTATTCGCACCAATCTTTTGAAAAAGCTTCTTAAACACAGGAACAACCACCCTCAAATCCTCAATTAGAGAAGCACATTCTTTTAAAAAGGGTTCATTGTTTCTTATGTATCTCTCTAACTCCTTACACACATTCTCACCGTTTATAAAAACACTGGCAAAAGATATTCCAACATTAAAACCATAATCTACAATGGAATCATTATTATCATAACTGAATTTTGGAGGATTAGCCGAATCATGAGAAGCAATTCCAGAAGGAAAAACCATTGAAATAAGTGCCAAGCAATTTTCATAAAAATTTAAATAAAGTTCCCTTAATTGTGACAATTTTTCCCATTTTTCTTTTAGAAAGCTATCGTATACAAAAGAACAACGTTGCAATTCTTTTTGTTGATTATTAATTTTCTTTTGCTTATATGAAATAATGGCTTGCCAAATTGCTACACCAATTGCGATACTTGCAGCCACCGTAGGTCCAACTGCGGATACAATATCCCATCCGTCTTTTTCATTCATTATAATCCGTTCAACTGTGCAAACCATTGTATCGATCATTTGCTACCTTTCATTCCATTGTCAACTCTTTTACAACGGTTGTTATTTTCTGCAATAAGGTCTTTAATTTTTCCTTATAGTTCACAGGGGGTTGATTTTGCATGAAAGGATTCAAATATTGTTGATTATATGCAAAATTCCCCAAAAGTGTTTGCTGACCAAATGGTTGATATGGTACATTTATTCTCGGTTGAGAATATATTGATGGGCTTGTAAATGGATAAGAATCAAACGGATTTTTTTCCTCAAATCTTGAGGCGTAATTCTTCCAGTAAGCGTTGTCCACTAACTTAATAGTGGCAATTACATATTTTTCATACGCATAATATAACTCCGCATTCAGACTATCATTAGCTAACAAATCAATCCCTTTACTCAGCACTTCCAATAGTTCACGCAAAGTTTTTGCTGAATCATCAAAGAAAAACATTACTTTGCCTCCTTTTCTTGGATCTGTTCTGCCTCTTTTTTTTCTTCCTCTGCTTTTTTGACTGCTTCAAAATTTTTCTTAGTTTCCTTTTGTTCTGCTTCTGCGGCATTCATTCGTGCTTTTATCCAAGGTGTCTCTATTTCACCAATAAATGGCTTCAAAATCATACCAATCCAAACGCAGAGTATTAAAGAGTTACCATTAAACGGAGAAAAAGCTATGGCTTCATCCCAATGAAAGTAAAGATAAGCAGAAGCCAGACCAAACCAAATTATGTACCAAATGGTTAGCCTTTTAGGAAAAAAAGATTTTGAAGGATTAAAGAGTCTCACCTTAAACCTCCCAACCGATTTGTTTCAGTTTGGTTTTGATTTCTTCTTGAAGCGTAGAGGATTGTTTAAACATCTCGGAAAGCTCGGCTGTCAAACGTTTCATTTTGTCTTCAAACGGTTCGCCATCATCGGCTTGTTCCTCTATCCCCACATAGCGACCTGGTGTCAGGATGTAATCTTGCTTGGCAATATCCTCAGTTGTTGCCACAGCACAGAAACCTTTCACATTTTCCAATGTGCCATTTTGGAATGCCGCAAAGGTATCGGCCAATTTCTTGATGTCTGCGTCTGTAAAGTCGCGGTGTTTTCTGTCCACCATATATCCCATCTTGCGCGCATCAATGAAAACTGTGCGGCCTTTTTGTTGCTTATTCTTGGTAATAAACCATAAGGTGACAGGAATTGTGACGCTATAGAACAATTGTGTTGGCAGTGCGATAATACCTTCCACCAAGTCAGCCTCAATAATCTTGCGGCGAATATCACCTTCGCCACTGTTGGTAGAGGAAAGTGCTCCGTTTGCCAAGACTAAACCGATTTTCCCCCCTGGTGCCAAGTGATGTATCATATGTTGAATCCATGCATAGTTGGCGTTACCCGCCGGAGGTGTTCCAAATTCCCAGCGAGGGTCGTCTTTTAGTTTATCCTGTCCCCAGTTGGATAGGTTAAATGGGGGATTTGCCATGATGAAGTCAAACTTTTCGTGTTGGTGCAGATCGTTAAAGAATGTATCGGCCTGATAAGGTCCTAAATTAGCGTCTATCCCACGAATGGCCATGTTCATCTTTGCCATTTTCCAAGTATCTGCGTTGGATTCTTGACCATATACAGAGATTCTGTCACGATTGCCACTGTGGGCTTGCAAGAACTTAACCGATTGCACAAACATACCGCCTGAACCACAGCAAGGGTCATAAACGCGGCAGTTGTCAAAAGGTTTTAAAACTTCTACAATTGTGCGGACAATGCTGGATGGAGTGTAGAATTCACCACCTTTTGTTCCTTCATACGCGGCAAACTGAGCAATGCAGTATTCATAGGTTCTGCCCAACAGGTCTTTGTCCTTATCCGTTTCGGACATATCTATGTTGTTTGTAAACAGATCCACGACATTGCCCAAGACTCGTTTATCCAAATCTTGGTTGGCATAGTTCTTAGGCAAAACATTTTTCAGGGATTTATTTTCAGCCTCAATCGCACGCATGGCTTCATCAATTACCATACCAATCTCAGGTGTATGGGCGGCTTCGGCTATTTTGCTCCAGCGAGCGGCCTCAGGAACATAGAAAATACCTTCCTCAATGTAAGCGTCCTTGTCGTTTTCAAAGCCATCACCTTCTTCGACCAATTGGTTATAACGCTTTTCAAATGCAAAAGAAATGTAGCGCAGGAAAATCAAACCCACAATGACTTTACGGTAATCCGCCGCAGGAATATGTCCCCATAGTTCACATGCGGCTTCCCAGATTTGCTTTTCAAAACCTATATTTGCGTTGTTTTTTCCTGCCATTTTGGACCTCTTTTCAAAAAGAATCTAAACTGTCTTTAGTTTAGCCAATTTTTCCAATAAGATCAAGTAAAAAGTATATCTGATTATGTCGTTTTATGGCAATGTTCAGTAATCACATCCCCAATTTAACTACCTGCTTCCCGAACTTCTTTTCAAGGTCATCAATGACATGGGACATTTTATCGTCTTCACGCTGTTCGGTTTCGAATAAAGATTGTTGTACGGCTTTTCCAAATACCAGATTCCGTAATGTAATCCCAACAGAACGATACAAAGTCCTTGATTTATAAAGTTTTCTGATGAGTTCGTGCGATGCCCTCAATAACCTCTGCTCGGAGTTGGTCGGCTTATCAAACTTTACATCTGTTTCAACCACTTTAAAATCCTTTGTCCGCAGCATTACCGCCAAAACGCTACAATATCCATCCCATTTGCGAAGTTTCTGGGAAGCCCGATGCACATGATATGGCAATGTGCTTTTCAAGACCTCTAAACTGTCTGTAAAATCTTCCAAAGCACGAGTGTCTTGAATGGATTGCGGGGCTTCCTCCACAGGGTTCACAGGCGATACCGAAATCCCCGCCAGCTCATACCGTAATCGTTCCCCATTGATACCAAATGCTTGCCGAACCCAACTGGGGTCTTTGTCCAAGAACTCTTCAATGTTCGTCACACCCTTTTTCCAAAAGTTCATTGAAGTTTTATGGCTAATACCCGAAATCTCTTCCAAATCAATATCTTTCAGGATTTCTCGTACATTCTTGGGATGGATGATAAAAATCCCCCCAGTTTTCTTTGCCTTATCACTGGCAAGTTTAGCGAGTGTTTTAGAAGTGCTTAGCCCAATGGAAACTGGAACTTTTGTCTTTTCAAGGACGGTTTTTCGTATCTTTTTAATCAGATTCGCATAGGTAAGCCCATACATTTTGCTCATGCCAGTTAGGTCTAAGTATGCTTCATCAACAGACACTTCTTCCACTTCTGGTGTGAAGTCCCTGAGGACTGCCATGACTTGTTTAGAAATCTCAGCATAGCGTTCATGACGAGCGGGGATGTAATGGCAGGACGGGTATTTTCCATCCAACTGAAACATAGGTTGTCCCATTTTGATGCCAAGTGCTTTTGCTTCATTGGAACGAGAAACAACTATTCCTTTACTGGTTGCCCCAGTGGTTACACAGACAGGTTTGCCATTTAGTTTAGGGTTATCAACCCGCTCACAACTGACAAAAAAGCAGTCACAATCAACCAGTGCAATAACGTGTTCTTTGACTAATGACATAATGAGTTCCTATTTTGTTCTCATTTTAGACAGGAACGTATCAGAAGTCAAGAAGAATCTATCTTTCCATGCCCTTTGCTTGCTTCCAGCATTTGCGGCAGACGGATTCATAGGTCACATTGCCTTTTTCTACGGCAATTGCTTCTCCAGAAGTATCCACTTTTCCGTCTATGTATCGCACATGCATTGTCGCTTTGCTACCACATTTACAAATATGTTTGATTTCCTTGATACTGTCGGCAATTGCCAACAATTTCGCAGTCCCTTCAAAAAGGTTGCCATTGGCATCTGTTTTCAAACCATAGCAAACTACAGGAATGTTCCGTTTATCCACAATGTCGGAAAGGACTTCAATATCCTTAGGTTTAAAAAATTGGACTTCATCCACCAATAAAATATTAAAATCTATACCATTTAAGGCTTCAGGCGTTACGGAATCCACATACAGGGCTTGATGTTTTCCTGTTATGATACGACTTTGGATAGGACCAAAACCATTTTGAGCTCCTTCACGGTCATCCAGTTTTGGTTTGACAATCAATGGTTTGAAACCCTGTTTGGAATAATTGTATTCTGTTTGTAAAAGTGAGGTTGTCTTTCCTCCGCCCATCACACTGTAATAAAAGTATAATTTAGCCATAGTTTAGTCTTCTTTGTAATCGTGTAGGTTATCTTGATACATCTTCCAAAACATCTTTTCATGGACATGCCCGAAGACGGGAATAAGGTGTAACCTTGATTTTGGCAAGGCTTTATGTAAATCATACGCCTGATACATCGGGCAACAGGGGTCCCATCTGTCTTGATAAATTTCCATGGGAATATCTTTAATTTTGTTCGCATTTTCAAGAATTTGATTTTCCTTCATGAAAAAGTCATTCATTTGATAATGCATAAAAATACGGAACTTTTGGATTTCTTTATCTGTATATTCACGCCCGTCAAAAGTATATGACAAAGCCCCATCAGAGGTTTGACTTTCTAAAGATTTGTAATACTTCATCGCTTTTTGTTGGTCGGCACGCTTTTCAGAAAAAAGCAACTTTCCAAAATACTTATCAGGTTGTTCTTTTCCCGCAATAACCTTTAATTCATCCCACATATCTGGATAGAATAAAGGAATAATGGGGGTCAGATACTCTGCATCCTTTTTACGAGCTAAAAAGATAGCGTTTACAATGATTTTCTTCACCCGCTCTGGATAGGTCTCAGAAAAAAACAAAGCACAAGTGGAACCCCAAGAACATCCTGCCACAACCACCTTTGTTTTAATTTGTAGGTAATCCATTAATCTGTTGGCATCTTCGGCAGTTTTCTGGATGGTATTGTCTTTAAAAGCTTCCTTGTATTCTGATAAACCACATCCTCTTTGGTCAAATATAATAACACGATACTTTTTTAAATTATAGGAGTAGGCATAGGATACCCTAGCACCACTTCCTGGACCACCGTGAAAGCAGATAACAGGTTGACCTTTGGGATTTCCTATCTCCTGAAAGAAAATCTTATGCCCATCTTGTTCAGGTAAATAACCAGAATTATATGCCTTTACGAAGCGATTGCGTAAATTATACCAAAAATGTGCCATAGTGCCTCCTATAGCTGATAAAATACAAGATTATTCATGAAATAGCAATTGATATTTTATGTTTTTTAAGTTAAACTGACTATAAGTAAGGAGAACTGTATGAAATCAATAAAAGCAAATATATCTTAAAATGATCTACATTGAATACGGTTTGGATTTTGATAATAATAGTTTTGGTTTCGGGCGAAGTGTTGAAGTTGAACAAACTGATGGCACTGAATATCGAACTAAAGAAAAAGTCAAACTAGTCACCAAAAGCTATTACTTCCGCTTATGGATAGGCAAATATGTTCTGGTTATATCCAAAGCTCATGGGGTTGAACTTATTCACAAGAACAGGTATAACTTCAAGGTTGTCTTTGGGATAAAAGGGGAACAGTAGTCCCTCATTCCCCACATTATTCTGTGCAAAAAAGTTATTGGGCTACATCTAGGCATACTTATCCTTAAAAACTCAAAAAGTTATTTTATTAATGTTGTTGGTGCTAAAATGCTACGCATTTCATCACTCAGGCAACTACTGTCGTAGTGCCTGATGGCTTTTTAATTTCAAGTTAATGTAGATTGATTTGTAAAGACACGTTATAAAGTAAATGGATTTAGATACAAGTTGCCTTTTTACCTATCAAAAGGTAAAAAGTTTCAAGTTGCTTCTTATTTGGATATATTTGATTGCTCAATACGTTCGTGCCATCCCGTTACGAACTTCATCCCACTTGTTTGATGGGGCATTTGGTAAAGACTATAAGAATGATTCTAAACCAAACCGATGTTGTCAAGGCTAGACAGTGCATCATCTTTCTATTCTGGCAGCACCAGAACGTGTCCTATTTGTTTATCGCCAACTGGAAATCCAATGGGAAATCCGATTCTTTGCGATACCTGCACCAGCGAACAGGAGTTTCGGCAGAGCAACCACCCACATGATTGAGTACCTTCGTTATAACGTGTCTTAAACACGGCTGGAGATGTCTCTCAGTGATATTTATCATTCCAAATGGGGAATTGCTCAATTTTCAAAAAAAAGTTGCTGAAGCCCTAAAAATAAGCCCCCCAGGAGGATGGGGAGCTTAAATAGCCTTTTTTACCTGCTGCTATCGTATCGGTCAGCATTCAATTCCGCACTAAATTCGCAATTTATCAAAAGCATTTGATATTGCTCATTAAGTGTTCATTGATAACTTTGTAAAAACAATCAGAGCATTGATTGTTTTTACTTTGTTATTTATCAGCGAATTCTTGTTTTTACGGTTTCTTTAACTTTGTTCCAAAAATCTTTTAGGTTCTGATATGTTAATAAATCTTCTACTTCTGCCCAATCTACCCACTTCAGGTCATGAACCTCAGGGGAAGTGTTATCACTGGGTCCTGTATCCTCTGCCAAGTACATATAGACCTCACAGGATTCCTTAGGACTTTCATAACGAACAATTCCCAATTCTTGGTCTGATAACAGTTTACAATCTCTTTTGGTTTCCTCGGCTGTTTCACGAATGGCACACTCTTGCAAAGTTTCATTCGCCTCTAAATGCCCTTTGGGAAAAGAATAATCGTTTTGTTTAGTCCGATAGACCAATCCAATTTTATGATTTTCTGGATTAATTAAAACAACCCCTGCTTTTTGTGTAAGCATTATAAACTTGCTCCCAATTCCTTTGCTTCTGCCAATTTTGCAGGTGTTTTGTTTGTGGAATTATCCGCAGTTATAATTCCTTTATCCGTCATCCCCATATATCCAATCATATCCTTATATTGTGCAATAGAGGCTGTATAGACTCCTGGTGAATATGAGGACAGTAGCAATGCTGTATATTTTGCTTTGGCTGGATGGTTAATCGCATAAAAGCGTTGAATAACTGATTCCAATTGTGCCGACATGGTGAAATAATAAATCGGACTAGCAAAGGTAATCATATCTGCTTCCTGTAAAAGTGGATAGATTTCTTGCATATCATCCTTTTGAACACATTTACCATTTCCTGCACCTTTACAGTATCCGCAAGACATACATCCATTTACCTTTTTATGGGCAACATTTACAACAGTGACCTCATGACCTTTGGATTCTGCTCCTTCCTTAAAGGCATTTACAAGAGCAACTGTATTTCCATCCCTTGTTGGACTTCCGTTTAAGATTAAAATTTTCATATTTGTTCCTTTCTGTTTGTATATCTTGTATCTTAGAAAAGTATTCACTAAAAGTCAAATAAAACCCTCGGATTTTCTCCGAGGGGTGTTATTATTTAATTGCAATCTTACGAGATTTTGGCGGAGCAATTTCTTTCTTTGGCAAATCAATTGTCAAAACACCTTTCTTAAACTTCGC
>DFKU01000078.1 GCA_002373615.1 Alphaproteobacteria bacterium UBA3637
ATCCCGCCAGGGGTGTTTTTTTGTGAGACATAATCAGAAAACCTATGTATGTCTTGATTTTTATTGACAAAAGTGCTATAATGTATTGGTCAAAGGATAAGTATGACTCTTGAAGAAAGAAAACAACAAAAATTAAATTTATTAAAAAAAACAAAGTATTTTGAACTACTCAATCGCTTAGTTTGTTATGCTTGTGTTATTCCATTTTTTTACACAGCTGCTTGTTTAGGCCAAAAAAAAGAAGTTCCCTTTAAGGCAAAATTGGGAACCTTTGGATTTATTACTTCTTCATTTACGGCAGTCGCAATCAAAAGTAAAGAAGAAAAAATACAAAAACAAATTAAGAAAATACAACAAAAAAATCAAAACGCACTTTACTAAAATAAATCTTCTGGATTGAGGCGTACCCCATACCACGAAAGACCAAAGTGTAGGTGGGGACCTGTGGCGCGTCCGGTAGAACCGACGGCAGCGATGGGCTCGCCTGCTTTGACGATTTGACCTTCCTTGACATCTATGCGGGACAAGTGGCAGTAATTGGTGTAAATGCCATAGCCATGGTCAATCAGGATGGTACCACCTGTATAGAACATGTCAGGGTGGATGAGGGCAACTTTACCATCAGCGGCGGCCAAAACAGGGGTACCTTCTGGCGCAGCGTAATCCGTGCCGGAGTGGCCTTGGGTGATAGCACCGTTCAAGATGCGGCGGGCACCAAAGGGGCTGGAAATGCGGGAATATTCGGCCACAGGCAAAGTCCATTTATGGGCAAAGGTGGGATAATTGGAGGTTTTGCGCTTTTCACGCATGAGGAGGATTTCTTCCAATATCCGTTTTTGTTCTTCCTGGGGTGGAATGACCTTTTTGGGTGGAAGTCCGTTCACAATATCCTCTTTCCATTTACGCTTTTGGACAGGAAAATCAAAGGTTTCAGAGCCTGTTTCGGTTTGAAGAGTGAGTTTTAGGTTGGTGGCATCCTGAGGAATACCGATGGCAAAATCGCCCTCTTTGGTGGGGATTTGAAAGGAACCCTGTTTTTCCCCTACCCGCCGTTCAGCGCTCGCTATAAAAAGTTTATTATTGGGGTTAATATGCCCATAGGCCAACTGCCCATCGGTAAGAGTATTTTCAAAGGTAATTTTATTGGTGGGCGTTGCTGTTTGACAAGCCGATAAGAAAAGCAATAAAAGAAAGAATAGTTTTTTCATAAGGGAGTTATAGCGGATTTTTAGAAAAAAGACAAGGGCTTGCAATTTAAAATTTTGTTTGATATAATAGGGTCGCCCTGCGGGGCAGTGGGTTTGAAAGCCCAAAAAGAGCCAGACTAAAGGGTATGTACCCTTTAGTCATCGTTCACTCAAAATATAAGTTTTTTCTTACTATTTATTGGGTGGATTTCTGCTAAATATATTGAATAAGCAGAACTATAAGGTTCTTTATAGCTTTCAACATCCACTCACTTTAACAGGTGAGTTTTTTGTAATCCGTCATTGCGAGGACTTTAGTCCGTGGCAATCTGATGAGATTGCTTCACTATCGTTCGCAATGACAAGAAAGGAGTGAACATGGAAAAAGTATGTGTATTTTTTGGGCATCGTCTGGTTTTTGACGAAGAAAAGGTAAAGCTGCAACTAAAACGCGTGGTTCGGGAGTTGATTAAAGATGGCTTTAATACCTTTTGGTTAGGGGGCTATGGGGAATTTGATGCCCTGGCCGATGACGTCACGCGCGAATTAAAGCATGAGTTTCCCCATATTCGGCGTGTATGCGTGCTGGCGTACCTGCCCACCAACAAAGAGGAATACCACTATAAAAGCCAATTTTATGATGAAATGTTTTATCCTGAAGGCGTGGAACTGGGCCCCAAAAAGTTTGCCATTACCCGCCGTAATAAATACATGGTGGAAAATGCCGATATTATTGTGGCGTATGTTCACAGCACCACTGGCGGCGCTGCTCTGGCCCTGAAACATGCCAAAAAGTTAAATAAAAAGATTGTTTTAATAGATCCTGAATCAAGTTCAAGATGACAGAAAAGAATAGATTGCTTTGCTACGTTTGCAATAAAAAAAGGAGATTCTTTAGCTGAAGCCTCAGAATGACGATAGATCCCCCGTCAAGCGAGGGATGACTTTTTAATTATATTTTCCAAAAAGTGGATGAGGTCTTCGGTGATTTTTTGTTCCAATGGCGAATGAGTTGGGTGGGATTTAAGGGTGTTAAGGCGGGATTGGACTTCATCGGGTTTGACATCTTTTTCGGCTATGCCCCACGCACAGAGAGCACAGATATCACGGCGCACCTCCACCAACCCAGAGGACACAAAATAGGTGGTATTTTCGCCAGCATTTGTTGTGATGACCTTGCCAATTTTTAGGGCGGCCAATAAGGGGGCATGGCGAGGTAAAATCAAAGTGGGGCCCGAAGCAAGAGGCAGAAGGACTTTGTCCACCTCGGTTTCCACCACGGGGGCGAGGGGCGAAATGATTTTGAATTTAATCTTGCCCTTGGTGGGTCCCTGCTCCGCCATTTATTTCCTCCATCTTTTGTCTCACATCCTCCAATGTCCCCGTCATATAAAAAGCCTGCTCTGGCCAATCATCACAGGTGCCGGCACAAATTTCTGCACACCCTTTGATGGTTTCGGCGAGAGGCACGATGACGCCCTGCTTTCCCGTAAAGGTTTCGCCCACCTTGAAAGGCTGAGTCAAAAAGCGTTGCAGGCGACGCGCACGCGCCACCGTCTTTTTGTCCGTTTCAGAAAGTTCATCCACCCCCAAAATCGCAATAATATCCTGCAGGGACTTATAGCCTTGCAACAGGCGAATGACCTCAATGGCGGTATCATAATGCTTTTTGCCAAGCGTTGTTTCATTCAACAGGCGCGAAGATGATTCCAAAGGATCCAC
>DFKU01000067.1 GCA_002373615.1 Alphaproteobacteria bacterium UBA3637
GAGTATAGATTTCAATTCCGACATCGATTTATCCTGCGTTTTCCACTTGGATTCATTGTGCCTTATTGCTTTACGCACAAAAAACAATTCACTGGATTGTTTTTTGCTTGCGCCGTCAAGCGAGGAATGACAAATTGTTTTTTCACGTTTTAATAAATTTATTTTTATCATTAATAACTCCCTTTTTTAAATTTCACTTGTGATGCAAAGTGACCGGAAGTTAAGACCTATTTCATGTGATATAGTATGGCATATTTGCCGTAGTGACTTATTTTGCCACCCTCCGGCCCAAGCCGGAAACAAGTTCACACTTAAGTGAACCTTACATGAAAAGGGGTCTTACTCCCTAACGAAGTGGCATCACAATCAGGCACTTCGTCGGGATTATTCTATCTGTTTATTTTTTTATTGTCAAGATTGTTTTTGAAGGGTTGCTTTTTCAAAAAAAGTATGCTAAAAAACCTTTTAAATAAAATGAAGGAGTTTTCATGAAAAAATTATTTGCTTTTAGTGCTTTTTTACTGGCCGCGACGAATGCTTTTGCGCAAGCCTGTACAGCAGTTTGCCCCGCCGCCATTGGTTTGTTGTTATTGATTGCCACAAAAATGGGTGTCAAGGTGGAAGTGGTGGGGGTCTTGTCCGGTGCACTTCTCAGTATCATTGGTTATATCTTAATTAAAATTTTTAATAAAAGAAATTGGCATTTTTGGATGCGTGATAAAATTTTAATGGCATTCGCGATTTCTTTGGTGGGCTTTGTGTACTTAAAAGATTTGACTTATCAACCCATGCTGCATTGGCATTTGCTCTATATTGATTCCTTTTTGTTGGCGACCTTGTGCGGGGCCGCGGCCCATATCTTTGGAGTACACTTGTACGCATGGATGAAAGAAAAAAATGGCGGTCATGCACACTTTCCCTTTGAAAAAGTGGTTGTTCCCATTGTCTGTGATGCCATTATGTGCTATATTTTCTGGGGCACCAACCTGTGTAATTGTCATGAAATTGTTGTATTAAATTAAAGGAGAATGAAAATGAAGAAAGCTGAATCTGTGAAAGAATTTGTGGAACGCATTGACGCGGCAAAGAAAAAAAATCCCAAGGATTTATCGTCCGATCAGGATTTAACAATTGCCATTATGAATTTGATTTCCATTGAAGAACACTTGATTTTTTCGGGGGCGAAAACAGGAAAAACGGGCTTTTATGATATGGTTCAGGAAGTTCGGGAACTGCGCAAAAATTTAATGTTAAAAATTATCCCCAGCTATGAAGGTGAAGTGTGGTGTATTTCCAAACATTTGTTGGCAAGCAGCATGCGCTTGATGGAGGTGGGTACCAAACAACAATCCATGAACCATAAAGAAGAGGCCTATCAATTATTTAATCAGGCTTATGATTTATATTGCCTATTTTGGGGACTTAATATGAATTTGGTCAATATTGATGGCGCTAAATGGCAAGGGGATTCTTTGGAAAAGGTCCAAAAAGAAGTTGCCGAAATTAAGGCCGCTGTCCAACCTGTTCAGGCAGAAGTTGCCACTGATAATTCCATGTTTGGCAAATTAAAGTCTGTGATTCGCAAAGCGGTAGATTGTTGTATTGAATAACTGTGTCAGAGGGGGAGAAATTGGCACAAACATCTTTTGCAGTTATATTGGATAGAAAAGGGGGCGCGAAAAAAGTCCCCCTGCAAAAGAAATTAATTGATGAAAAAAGGCCCCTTTGGATTCATTTGGATGAGGGAGCCTCCGATAAATTAGAGCATTATAAAAATCAAAAAGTTTCTGCCCCGATTGCAGAACATTTATCCAGTCTGGAAACAACCCCTAAGTGCATGCGTTACAAAAACGGATGGTTGGTGACCTTACGGGGGTTGAATGTCAATAAAAACGCCGATGATGATATGGTGGCAGTGCATATTTGGCTCACCAAAAATCGCTTGATTACAGTGGCTGATCAACCGGTCGCTGCTGTAGCCGAAGTATTGGATTTATTGCGCCGAAAAAAAGGTCCCCATACAATTCCAGCCTGTTTCACATTGCTCACGCGCCATATGATTCATAAAATCAAAGATTCTTTGGCGGACATTATGGGACAAGCTGATGATTTGGAAGATCGCGTCATTGAAGAAACGGGGATTCGGCAGGATAAAAAATTGCGTGAAGATTTATCGCATTTGCGCCATTTGATTGTCAGCTTTCGGCGCTTTTTGGCCCCGCAACAAGAAATCATGGAACATTTAGAAAAAAATCCCTTATTTAGGCTGGAAGATAAAGCGCACCTGCACACCCTATCACACGATTTGGCGCAGGCGGTGGAAAAGTTGAACTTCGCACGCGATCATTCCTCTGTGACGCAAGACCAACTGGATGCCAAAACGAATACGAATATCAGTCAAATTATGTATTTAATGAGTATGATTATGGTCATTTTTACGCCCCTTTCCTTTATTACAGGGCTTTTGGGCGCCAATATCGGGGGCATTCCCTTTGGGGAAAATCCCTATGGTTTTGTTTTTATTTGCCTGATTTTAGTCGGGATTTTACTGTGCCAAATTACTTTTATCAAAAAAATGCACTGGTTTTAGTCTTTGATACATAAAGGACGCATTCCTGTTCTTTTTTGCCATTCATAGACTTTTGTGTCGTACACAGCATAGGCAAAGTTCAGATTTGTATGATGATCACTCACCCAAAAACAACAATTAAAAGCATTTTTGAATTGATTCCGTTCTTCGTTCGTAAAAACATGTCCATCCATATTTTCCGGAATTTGCTCATCATTTTCGGGAACCTTGAGGCCTAAATCCGCCAAAGTGGCCATTCGCATTCCATGGGCTGCACACCAATTTTGTGCCCCCCAATAAGAAATAGCATTGCTATACATAATGAATTTTTTTGCTTTATAATCTATTTCAGCAATTGTTATATCCGACGCCGGTCTTGGGATTGCTGTAGTTAAAGGGACACATGAGCCTTGTTGAGGAAGAAAAGTTCCGCTCATGACATTACAAAAATATCCGTTTTCACAATCTGAATTTTTAACACATTTACCTTGTAAATTTTCACAATGACTGCTGCCACTTCCTGCTCTGCATTTTCCATCAACACAGCATGCCCCCCAATTGGGATTGCCACAATCTTCATTTTTTGTACAACTGACATCCTGATTGATGGTCGTGGTACAAGGGTCAGTATTATAGGAAAGATAAATAGTATCAGGGGCTTCACAACTGCCAACATCTACGTTATCATTGGTGCTTAAATCGGGGTTAAAGGTAAATTGTGTGCAAGTCTCGTCAATGGCACGAATGGGGGTTGATTTTCCAATAAGATTTTTCATAAAAGAACAAATGTTTGCGCTGGGGGCGGAAAGTAATTCAATGTTAAATTGTTTGATATTTGTGGCTTCACCAAGTGTATTTTTAAAGGGGGAATTTCCAAATTCAGCCAAAGAAACTTCTGATATTTTTCTGCCTGCCGCTAATTGCATAGTGGCGACCACTGCCCTTTTTTGTACTTCGTTCAAAATTTCATTGGCGCGATACCGATTCATCGCATTATGATAGCCCGCAATCCCTGCGACGCTGAGGACACCTATAACCGCTAACACGCCCAACATTTCCACCATCGACCGACCATACTCTGTCATTGCGAACGAATGTGAAGCAATCTCATCAGATTGCCACGTCGCGCCAATTCCGACATCAATTCGCCCGCACTGCCGTTTGGCTTTTTGTGTCTCATTGCTTTGCGCACAAAAACAATTCGCTGGATTGTTTTTTGTTTGCGCAGTCTCGCAATGACAAATAGGGGTAGAA
>DFKU01000054.1 GCA_002373615.1 Alphaproteobacteria bacterium UBA3637
GCACATGGACAACCACATTTTATAGGGGTAATTCCTGCACCTCGTGGGCCGTGAACGGCGATGGCCGCGTGTACAACGGCTACGCCCGCAACGCCAACCTCGCCGTTTTGTGTCGGTAAGTCCCGCATTTCAATTGGCTTTAACCTTTTATCCTTTCGGGGCGGCATTTAAAAGCCGTCCCCGAGGAATAAAAGCCGATTGAAAATGTCATTTCATCTCTTTGTCATCCTTGGACGAGCGTTAGCGAGGGATCCACTTCTCTCTCGTTGTCATCCTTGGGCAAGCGAAGCGCGACCCGAGGATCCATATAACATAAAGCCACGTCAAAATGGATTCCGAAATAAATTCGGAATGACAGGTAAGAAAAACCCCGCACCCAAGCGGGGATTTTTTACTTCTTTTTGGGATGCCCCATGTTCAGGAATTTTTCTTGACGCCCCAAAACTAAATCTTCGCTTGTCATGTCCCGAAAATCCGCCAAGCTTTTGCTGATGGCTTGCCCCACGGATTTGATGGTTGCCTCATGAAACCTGTGTGCCCCGCCAACGGGTTCAGGAATAATCTCATCAATAACCCCCAATTTTAATAGGTCTTTGGCGGTCAATTTTAACGCGCGGGTTGCTTGTTTGGCAAACTTAAAATCTTTCCATAAAATTGAGGCACATCCTTCGGGCGAAATAACCGAGTAAATGGCATTTTCCAACATTAAGACTTTGTTCCCGACGGCCAATGCCAAAGCCCCTCCGGACCCCCCTTCGCCAATAATGGTGGCAATCAAAGGAACCCGCAAGTCCAAACATTCATCTATGGCGGCCGCAATGGCTTGCCCTTGCCCCCGGGCTTCCGCATCAACCCCGGGAAAAGCCCCCGCTGTATCCACAAAGGTCAAAACAGGAAATCCAAATTGTTCAGCCAATTTCATCAATCGAATGGCTTTTCTGTACCCTTCCGGACGCGCCATTCCAAAGTTATGCTTTAAACGCGTAGCGGTGTCTGATCCTTTTTCGGTACCAATCACCATGACTGTTTGATTTTCAAATTTTCCCAATCCCCCTAAAATCGCGCTGTCCTCGCCAAAAGCTCTGTCCCCACATAAAGGCGTGAAATCCTTGATGAGCCCCCGAATATAATCGGACGTATGGGGGCGATTTTCGTGGCGCGCAATCAATGTTTTTTGCCAAGGCGTTAAGCGCTTATACGTATTTTCAATCAGCCGATTTAATTTTGCCTGTAATCGTTTTTTTTCGGCTTCAGATATCTCTGGCTGAGCCAGTTTTTCCTCTACTTCGCGAATGTTTTCTTCAAAATCCAGATAATACATATCTCATCCTTTTTTGCTTGCTTTTCTTTATTATAACGGTTAAAATAAAGAAAGTCCAGTATTATTTAAAGGAGTTTTGAAATGAGTGTTCTTGTTTTGTTTGTTGTGTTATTTTTATTAATGCTTGGGGCGTGGGTATTTGCGGCCATCAGCCTGTGGTATGGTCGGGAATTATTAAAACGCCAAAGGATTTTAACACAGGCTTTGCTGCCATACCTCAAAAAAATGGAACAGGATAAAGCCACGATGAAAGCATTACAAATTGATAAAGATGAGCCCTTGTCAAAATATCAAAATGTCACTTTACCAGATGAAATTCACATTGATTTTACCCGTGAAAATAATGCTTGATTTACTTATCAAAAAACGCTAAAAGGAAATAAGAAGGGGGACCTGATGAAAAAGTATTTAGCAATTATTCTTTGTACAGCCTTTGCGGCTTCTGCCCAAGCTCAAGATATGTTTTGGAGCTTTGATGATAACCAAAATCCTCTGCCTATTCCTGCGGAATGCGACGCCAAATTTGATGAAATTCGGGGGGGGGTCTTTATGCCTACTATGGACGAAATGTATGAATATGGCATGGCTTTTGTTAAAAATTCGGCCTTGTCTGTTCAACAACAAGGGGCGTATTGTCTGTTGGGTGCTGCTTTACAAGGGCATCCTGATGCCCAGTTGGAGGTGGCACGCCTTTATGAAGAAGGACAAGTGCTTCCTCAAGATGATTTAAGCGCCTATAAATGGGCCTTTATTGCAGCCTTGAATGGTAACAAAGCGGCTGAAAAAGTTACATTGATGTTGGAACAATTACTCACGACGGCAGATTTGGAAAGAACCTCGGGGGCTATTCAAGAAACACGTATGCAGATTCAACAAAATTTACAACAAAAATTAGAAGAAGAACGCCGTAAAACTGAGGAAGATCGTGCAAAATTAGCGGCAATGAATACAGAGGATGGTCAAAATACCCTGTCAAATGGTGGTCCTACGCCAGAATCTTTACAAGAAACAAATAGTAATTTGAAAAGTATTTTTGATGAAAGTGATCGAATGAAATGAGGTTTCTTCTTACCCTGTTTTTGTTTTTGTCTTTTTCTGTTTTGGCACAAACTTTTTTGCCTGGAACTGAGGATATTCCGTTAATGGACGGACTTCAAAATGTTGAAGAAACGGCCTCTTTTGACAATCCGTCAGAGCGTATGGTTCTTATTTCAGCGGAAACAAAGACTTCCCCTAAAAAGGTGCTTCGATTTTACAGGGAAACACTAAAAAATTTGGGTTGGACGATGAAAAAGACGGGGCAATTTGAACGTGGGGCAGATACTTTTTTTATTGAAGTGGCACCAATTCAAAATAGGACACAAATTCAATTTCGCTTAAGTCAAAGGAACTCTTAAAAAAAACCTTGACTTTCTAAATAAATTTTGCTACAATAAGAAACGTATAAAAGATCTTTAATCTAAATAAGAGGTAAAAATGGCAAACTTAAAGTCTTCTAAAACACGTGTGAAACGCAATAAAAAGCGTGAAGTTATCAATTCAAATCGCTTAAATGCAGTCCGTACCGATGTCAAAAAAGTGCGTGCTGCTATTGCTAAAAAGGATAAAGCTGAAGCTGAAAAGGCGTTCAAGAAAGCTGAATCCTCATTGGCTCGTGCAAAAAGCAAACGGACAATAAAGGCAAATACTGCTGCCCGTTTGGTTTCAAAATTGGCAAAAGCTTTAAAGGCGATTGCTGGTAAATAAGTAAAAAAAACATTAAAACACCACCTGTTTTAAGGGGGTGTTTTTTTTACTTTAAAGTGGGGATTTTTAACTTGCACTTTTTTATGGGGCGTGGTACACTTACCCAAAACAAAAGGAGTACCGATGGAACCATTATTAAATTTTTTAAGCAGCCTTGGGCGTATGACGTTAAATTTTTTGCGTGCTACAGGGGACGGGGCGGAATTTACAGCCAAAGTTGTTGTGGCCTGTATTCGACGCCCTTTTTATCATAAAGAATTTGTCCGCCAAATGATTGAAATCGGCTTTTATTCTTTGCCGGTGGTGGCGCTGACCACTTTCTTTTCTGGGATGGTGATTGCCCTTCAAACTTATACAGGCTTTTCACAGTTGTCAGCCGAAGGCGCAGTGGCCTTGGTGGTGTTGGTGGCGGTGACGCGTGAACTGGCACCGGTGATGGCCGCCCTTATGGTGGCCGGGCGTATCGGGGCAGCAATGGCGGCCGAAATCGGAACCATGCGGGTGACAGAACAAATTGATGCGCTTTCTACACTGAACACAAACCCCTATCAATACTTGATTGCGCCACGTGTTTTGGCCGGTATTGTCATGATGCCTGTTCTTGTTTTGATTGGCGATATTTTGGGAGTATGCGGCGGCTATTTGGTGGGGGTCTATAAATTAGATTTTAACGCAACAACTTATCTTATCAACACATGGAATTACTTAAAGCCAATGGATATTATTTCAGGCCTCACAAAAGCCGCTGTCTTTGGCTTTATCATTGCACTTCTTGGCTGTTATAATGGTTTTCATTCCAAGGGTGGGGCGCAGGGCGTGGGTCAGGCGACGACCAATGCTGTTGTGTCGGCCAGTATTTTGGTGCTGATTTTCAACTACCTGCTCACCGAAGCGTTCTTTAATGTGTAAGGAGTTTTCATGACTGATATTCAAATTGAAATGAAAAAAGTTTCTAAGGCCTTTGGGAAAAAGGTGGTCTTAAAGGATTTAGATTTAACCATCAATCGCGGCGAATCGGTTGTGATCATTGGGGGATCAGGAACAGGTAAATCTGTCACCCTTAAATGTATTTTGGGTCTTCTTCACCCCGACAAAGGGGAAATCAAATTCAATGGAAAAAATATCGGGATGCTTTTCCAAGGGGCGGCCCTCTTTGACAGCTTGACCGTCTGGGAAAACGTGTCCTTTGCGGTGTTGCAACAAAAGGGGATGACCCGTGAACGCGCCAAAAAAATCGCCATTGAAAAGTTGGCCGAAGTGGGCTTAAAGCCCGAGGTTGCCGATGTCTATCCCGCAGACCTTTCGGGTGGCATGAAAAAGCGCGTGGGCTTGGCGCGCGCTATTGCCATTCAACCCGATACTCTGTTTTTTGATGAACCCACAACAGGTTTGGATCCCATTATGTCTGATGTGATTAACGATTTAATTGTGCGCTGTGTGAAAAAGCTTGGGGCAACAGCACTTACCATTACGCATGATATGACCAGTGCCCGCAAGATTGCCGATAAAATCGCCATGCTTTATGAAGGTAAAATTATCTGGATGGGCACAGTTAAGGAATTGGATAAAACGGATAACCCTTATGTGCGTCAGTTCGTGGCCGGCTCATCCCAAGGCCCTATCCGCATGTCCGTGAAAGCAGATGAGGCATGAAAAAAACAACGCACTTTGTTTGTCAAAATTGTGGGGCGACTTATGCACGCTGGGCAGGTCAATGCACGGCGTGTGGCGAATGGAATACCATTCAAGAGGAAGCCATCGCAACCCCTGATTCCCCCACCGCCACCCAAGGCACAGGCGGTCATACGATAGAATTTTCCGATTTGCGCGGTTCCCCTGAAACACTTTTTCGCCTGAAATCTGGGATTACAGAATTGGACCGCGTGGCAGGCGGTGGCCTTGTCCCCGGCTCTGTGATTTTGGTGGGCGGTGACCCAGGAATCGGCAAATCCACCCTTTTATTACAAGCGGTTTCTGCTTTGGCAAAAAAAGTCAACAAAGCAGGCTCCCCCGTGAAAGCCGCCTATATTTCGGGCGAAGAATCGGTGGATCAGGTGCGCCTGCGTGCCATGCGTTTGAATCTGGCCGATGCCCCCGTGGATTTGGCCTCCGAAACCCGTATGCGCGATATTGTGGCGACTTTGGATACCGAAAACGCCCCTGATATTGTTGTGATTGACTCCATCCAAACCATGTATTCGGATATGATTGATTCCGCCCCGGGCACAGTGGGGCAAGTGCGTGCTTGCGGTCATGAGCTCATCAGACTTGCTAAAAAACGTGGCTTTGTTTTGTTTTTGGTGGGCCATGTCACAAAAGAGGGCACATTGGCGGGGCCTCGCGTTCTTGAACACATGGTGGATACAGTCCTTTATTTTGAAGGAGATAGGGGGCACCACTTCCGCATTTTGCGTAGTGTTAAAAATCGTTTTGGTGCGACTGATGAAATTGGTGTCTTTGAAATGACAGAGCAGGGGCTTTCTGAAGTTCCCAATCCCTCGGCGCTTTTTTTGGCCGATCGTCAAGGCAATGTCTCGGGCAGTTGTGTGTTTGCCGGGATTGAAGGCTCTCGCCCTATGTTGGTGGAAATCCAAGCACTGGTGGCGCCCATGGCGGGTAATTCCCCCCGTCGCGCGGTTGTGGGCTGGGACACGAATCGCCTTTCTATGCTTCTCGCCGTTTTGGAAACGCGTTGTGGTGTTTCTCTTGCCAATAAGGATATTTTCTTGAATGTGGCAGGCGGCATGCGCCTCAGCGAACCTGCGGTGGATTTGGCTGCTGTGATGGCAGTTTTATCGGGCGTTTATAATCATCCCTTGCCAGCGGATATGGTCTTTTTTGGGGAAATTGGGCTTTCAGGGGAAGTCAGAAATGTGCCCCAATCTGATTTACGCTTAAAAGAGGCAGAGAAGCTGGGGTTTAAAAAAGCTCTCGTTCCTCCCAATAAAAACAAAAAATCCACCTTTAAGGCCACAGAAATCGGCAATTTAAAGACACTTCTTGAATTTTTTAATAAAGGAAAATAAAATAGTGGAAATCTTAAAAAAAATCTGCTATTGTACTCTTATCAAAGGAGACGAAGAATGAATTTTGGAATAGTTGATTTAGTGGTGACAGCGGTTGTGATAATCTCTGTTATTTTTGCTTTTTACCGGGGATTGTTGCGCGAGTTATTGGGGATCACCAGCTGGATTTTGGCAGGTCTTGGGGCTGTATGGAGCTATGGACCTTTTTTAAAATTTTTCACGAATCGGGTCGAAAAAGTTCAAATGTGGACAATTATTTCGACCATTACGACAGCGTTAATTATTTTAATTATCATGACGCTTATTAATTCACATATTACGGGGAAACTTCGTAAAAGTGCCCTTTCTGGTTTAGACAGGATTTTAGGGGCCGCTTTTGGTGTTTTGCGGGCGGGGCTTTTAATTGTCTTGGCTTGGACTTTTATGCGCCAGATGATGTTCCCTCCCCAAAAACGGGCAGAAATGACAAAAGAAAATGTGGTTATCACTTATATGAATCAAGGGGCAGATTGGATGGAAAAATTATTGCCTGAATCGGTTCAAAAAGAAATGAAAGCCACCCCCAAAAAACAGGAAGTAAAAAAGCCGGAAAAACCCCAATATTCCGATAAAGATCGTGAAAAATTGGATGAAATGATTGAAGCAATTATTGAGGTGGATACCGATGAATAAAACAACTCCGGAATTATTGGTCCGCTTGGCAAAAGATTTAATTCGTTCCCGTTATGAAAAAAAAGGGCATCATTCTGTCGTAGCGGCTGTTCTTCTCACTAAAAATGGGAATGTTTATCAAGCCATTAACACGGGTACCTATCAGCCCTCTATTTCTACTTGCGCTGAGATTATTGCTATTGGTTTGGCACATACAGCAGAGCCGGATATGGAAATTGACACCATTGTGGCGGTCAGGGATAAGGATCCTTATGTTGTGGCCCCTTGCGGTAAATGCCGTGAATATATTGCGGATTATGGGCCCAAAGCAAAGGTGTTGATGCCTGCTAGAAATAAACGCGGTTGGACACCCATGTCTATCGCAGATTTATTACCCCTTAAATACAGGAAACATGAATGCACGTGCAAATAAGGGCGATCGGGAAACTCAAAAAAAATACCCCAGAATGGGCGATTGTGGAAGGGTATCTCAAAAAAAGTCGTTGGTCAGTTGACGTCAAAGAATACGAAGAAAAAAAGGCCCTAACCGGTTTGGAATTAAAACAAGCTGAAGCCAAACTCTTGCTTTCTGATTTACCATCCGGGGCTTTTATTGTGGCGTTGGACGAACACGGGAAAACGCTTTCTTCGCGGGAACTGGCTACAACTTTACGTCCCCATGCCAGTCAAGAATTGGTCTTTATTATTGGTGGAGCAGATGGGTTGGATGAAAGTGTCCGAAAAAAGGCTAATTTAGTTTTATCTTTTGGCCGGATGACACTTCCTCATTTTTTAATGCGCGCAGTACTCGCCGAACAAATTTACCGCATTCGTACCCTTTGGGATGGCCACCCTTATCATAGGGATTGACATTTTTTGGGAAACATGTTAAAATGCAAATACTCTATGGGGCGGCTAGCTCAGTTGGTTAGAGCATATGCTTTACACGCATAGGGTCGGGAGTTCGACTCTCTCGCCGCCCACCAAGATTAAAAGCCATCTTAAAACAGATGGCTTTTTCAGTTCTGTCATCAATTCATTTTACGCTATCGCTTAAATTTATTGTATCCCATTGATTTATATACAAAAATTGTCCACTTGGCATTTTTTATTTTTTCAGTCGTTTTCAAGCGTTTATGCTGATTCAAAAACAAATTTTTTGTAAACAAAAACCCCGCAGAAATTACCACGGGGAATTTTTGAAAAGAAGTGAAGCTTATTTCACAGCCTTTTTCAAGACAGCGCCGGCTTTAAATTTAGGAGCCTTAGAAGCGGCAATCTTAATTTCTTTACCGGTTGCAGGATTGCGACCTTTGCGAGCAGCACGTTTGGCCACAGCAAATGTACCGAAACCAGTGATTTGAACTGTATCACCTTTTTTCAAGGCTTTTGTAATCACTTCGATGGCGGCTTCAACGGCGCGACCAGCGTCAGCTTTGGTTAATCCGGCTGTTTTAGCAATAGCTTCAACAAATTCTGTTTTATTCATTTTGATTTTCCTTTCTTTAATATTAAAGTTATTTTAGAAGACTTCATGCCTTCTGATATTGATTCTCAATAAATTTTTGCAAAAGTCAAATAAAAAAAACACTTTTTTTTAAAAAAAATGCATCTTTTTTTAATAGATCAAACAAAAAAGTAATTCTTGACAAAAATATAAAAGTGTGATAATATAATAAATTGTTGTGTTTTAAGGAGAGTAAATGAAAAAAATTGTAAGAAATTTGTTAATGGGGGTTGCGACCTCTTTTTGGCCAGTGGAAAAAGCCTCAGCTGAATTTTCCATACTGGATTTTCCTGAGTTCCTGCCGACCGAAGAAAAGCGAAAAAGTCCTGCCGCTAATACGGAAAATCTAGATGATCCGGATAAAATTGTACCCGCAGATTCTCCGACGAAAAACTCTTTGGTTGGAACAGACCAGGTCAATGAATGCTTAGATTTGCTTGAAAATTTTGAAGTCACTGAAGAACAAGTTCTTGATTCCAATGTTGTGACCAATGCTGAAGTGATGACAGATTTTGCCGTCTCAGAAACAAATCAAGTGCAAGAAGTTGCTTTTTCTCCTTTGGCTGATCAACAAAACACGGCAAACGAAATGCCGGAGGACCAAATTTCTATGACAAATGAAACAAACTCTGAACAGATTACTAACGAAGTTCTGTCTGTTTCGGAGCCTATGCAAACAAAGTTCCCGGAAACACAAGATATAAATTCTCCTATAGAACCTGTATCTATCAGTAATTCTGTGCCAGAATCTGTGGAAGAAGGTACCACAATTCAGTCGGAAAAGGATGATGCTGAAGAAAAGTCAACAGAACCCGTTGTTTTTGAAACAACAGAAAACAAAAAGGAAACAGAGATTATTTTGGTTGAAAAATCCCAGTCTGTTTCGGGAAAAACACAATCAGCAGTTCCTGTAAAACAAGAAAAAATCCCCTCTACAGGGAACAAATGGTTTCTTTTCTTGTCTGCATTTGGTTTGGGCGGATTACTGGCTACTGTCTTTTCCTTGGGAAATAAGATAGATTCTTGGTTGTCCAAAAAGCGGAAACAAGAAAAAAAATCGTCAGATGTATCTACGCAGACACCTGAACACCCACAAGAAGTTGTTGTCCAAAAACCTCTGGAAAACACGCTATCAAACGCACCGGGCAAACAAGATGCAATGCCTAAGAATATTTTACCTGTTGAAAATATTTCAGATGATTCAAAAGCGTATCAAAAAGGTATTCGGATGCTGGCGAATGTTCAAGTGCAGCGTAAAAAAATCAATGCCAGATTAAGAGTGTTGAAAAAAGAAATGGAAAAATATCAGCAATCAACCGCTGAATGGAAGAATATTGTAAATGAAATAACTGCTCTTTCAAATGAACGTAGTAAGTTGGCAATCAAAGCGCGTCAGGCGCGTACGCTGATTAAAGGAAAGCAAGGACAATTATTACAAAATGAACGTCGCTTGTTGGCCAAAGAATTGCGTTTAATCAAAAAAACAGATGCCAATAATTTTGAAAGAATTAAGACAGTCTTTGAAAAACGTGCAAAGTTGAAAGAGGCAGAAATACAGCTCTTGAAACATGCCAAAATTGAAATAAAAGAACGTCAAGAGGCTGCGGATCGTTGGCATGGTATTCGTTTGTTCCGTGAAGTAAAAGTACAAGAAAAAGAATTGCAAGATAAAATTAAACTGCTCAAAAAAGAAACCGGGTTGAAAAAGAAAGAAATTTTAGAGGCTGATGATGGATTAAATGCTCAAGATAAAGCTATTAAGGTCAAGAAAAGCTTGGCGCGTAAAAAATCAAAAGGGGCCTGTTTTGCAATTACAAAGCGTCATTTGGCAAAAGAAATTATTATTGCCCATAATAATAGTGATGTGGAGACCGAAAATTTCTTAAAAGAAAAATTAGCGTCAATTAAACAACGTGAAAAAGACTATATCAAACAGGCTGAAACCTTTGATTATTTGGGCCAAAGAAAGATTGTCCTTTCTCCTGCAGTTATTGAACGAATGAAAGTTCGTCAAGCAAAAGAAGCAGAGCGCAGAAAGGCGATTGCGCTTCATAAAAAGCGCGTCAGGATGGCGCAACTTTTGCGGGGACAACGTATGTTGCGAGATTTAAGCGCTGGTCAGGTGGAATCTGTCAGCTTAAATCAGCGTTCTGCTGCTGATTATAAAAAGGAAGCTCTTTCTTTAATTGGGAAAAAAAGGGTTCTTATAAAAAAGAATGAACGTTTTGTTTGAAAATTAAGCGTTTAGATATAAAAATTGCAGAACTATCCCTGAAACGGATAGTTCTTTTTTTGGGGCTTGGACAAGCAAAGTTGCTTTCCTTAAAATTTCCTTGCTTTTTATGTAAAAATTCCTTAAAATAACGCCATTAACAAAAGGAAAAGGGATGCGTTTTTTATCAACTTTAGTCAGTTTGTTTTTCTTTGGCTCAATTGCTGTTGCACTTTTATTGTTTGTGGTGTTGATGCACTATTCGGTGGGATTGCCTGATTACCATCAATTGTCAGATTATCAACCTCCTGTCACAACGCGGCTTTATGCTCAAGATGGTTCCCTTTTGGCTGAATATGCCACAGAAAAGCGGATGTTTGTCCCCGTTGAAAAAATCCCAACTTTGTTGAAACAAGCTTTTATTGCTGCTGAAGATAAACATTTTTACAGCCATGCTGGTCTTGATTTTATGGGGCTTGCACGTGCGGTTTTAACCAATATTCAAAACATTGGCCGTAATCGCCGTGCAGTGGGGGCTTCCACCATCACACAACAGGTTGCCAAAAACTTCTTTTTGTCGCCCGAACGATCTATTTCCAGAAAAATCAAAGAGGCGCTACTGGCGCACCGTATGGAACAAGCTTTCACCAAGGAACACATCTTGGAACTCTACCTCAATGAAATTTATTTGGGGCAGGGGGCCTATGGGGTAGCCTCTGCCAGTAAAGCTTATTTTGATAAAGCCATGAATGAACTCACTTTGGATGAAATGGCTTATTTGGCCTCACTTCCCAAGGCCCCAAATAATTACCACCCCATTAAAAATGCAGATGCGGCGAAAGCGCGTCGGGATTGGGTGTTGGGCCGCATGCTTGAAGATGGTTATATTACTTCGGATCAAGCTCGACAAGCCATGGATACACCCGTACACATGAATACCTCCACTTCCAAACCTTTAAAAGAAGGACAGTATTATGCCGAAGAAGTGCGCCGTTTTGTGGTGGATAAATATGGTTCAGATTCGATCAATTTGGGGGGATTGAGTATTCGGACTTCTGTGGATCCTCGTTTGCAAGTGGCAGCCACAAAGGCTTTGCAAGATGGTTTAATCGCCTATGACCGTCGACATGGTTGGCGTGGTCCTGTGGCACATGTGGCTGATGGTCAAGATCCTACTGAAGTTTTAAAATCTTATACTTCCCATTATACCCCAAAGGATTGGCAGTATGCTTTGGTACAGGATTTGTCTTCCGATAAAGCAACCATTTTGCTCACTGATGGCACCCAAGGTGAAATTCCATTGTCTGAAATGACTTGGGCCAGAAAGGCCTTATCAGAAGGGCGTATTTCAAAAGAAACGGTTGAAAAAACATCAGATGTCTTGTCTGTTAAAGATATTATTCTGGTTGCTAAAAAAGGGGATTCTTATACTCTTCAGCAAATGCCTGCGGTGGAAGGGGCGTTGGTGGCCTTGAATCCGCATACAGGACGTGTTCTTGCTATGGCAGGGGGCTTTGCTTTTGAAAAGAATCAATTTAATCGCGCAATTCAGGCCAATCGGCAACCGGGATCCAGCTTTAAGCCCTTTGTCTATTTGGCCGCTTTGGATTCAGGCTATACGCCTTCCAGCCTGATTTTAGATGCCCCGATTGTGATGGAAAATGTGGATGGCAGTAAGTGGAAACCCCAAAACTATTCCCGTCAATTTTACGGTCCGACCACTTTGCGGGTGGGGATTGAAAAGTCCCGCAACTTGATGACAGTGCGTTTGGCACAAGCTATCGGCATGCGTAAGATTTTGGATTATGGGAAAAAATTCGGTATCTCTGATAAGCTGGAACCCAATTTGGCCACCGCTTTGGGGGCAGGGGAAACAACTTTGATGAAGCTGGTCACGGCCTATGGCATGTTGGTGAACGGTGGTAAAAAAATTACGCCAACCCTGATTGACCGTATTCAAGATAGAACTGGGACCACCCTTTATAAGCAGGATACGCGTGAATGCCCCAATTGTTCCGGGGACTTGGCGACGCCTGATTTTAAGCCCGAAATTCCTGATGAACGCGAACAAATTCAAGATCCGGCAAGCAGCTATCAAATGGTAAATATCTTAAATGGTGTTGTGGAGCGTGGAACAGGGCGTTCTGCACGCGCGGTTAAGAAAACATTGGGGGCTAAATCAGGTACCAGTAATGATTCTAATGATGCTTGGTTTATTGGTTTTTCACCGGATTTAGTGGCGGGTGTTTGGGTGGGCTTTGATGCGCCACAAACTTTGGGTCCCAATGATACAGGTGGTGTTGTCTCAGCGCCGATTTTTCGTGACTTTATGATGGAAGCCTTAAAGGATACACCGGATATCCCATTTCGTGTGCCGGATTCTGTGCGTTTGGTGCGTGTCAATGCGACAACGGGGAAACCCGCCAAAGCCGGCGATACCAATGTGATTATGGAAGCTTTCCGTTTGGATACAGACCTCACAAAAGAAACAAAAATTGTGGGGCAAGATATCACGATATCTTCCGAAGAAGAGGATATCCCTGACATGGGTGGATTGTATTAAAGGAGTAAATCATGCGTTCAGAAATCATCAATTTAAATGAAAAGTATCGGGGGATTTTGACCTTGATCAGGGGGCGTCTTTGACTGGGATAAAGCGACCGCCCGTGCCCAAGAATTAGAAACCCTTACCCAAGACGCGAATCTGTGGGAAGACCCTGACAGAGCCCAAAAACTCTTGTCAGAACGTACCGCTCTTAATAATGCCATAGATCGTGTAAAATCCTTGGAAAAGCAAATAAACGATACCTATGAAATGATTGAGATCGCCGAAAAGGAAAATGAAACAGAATTGCTTACCGAAGCAGAAACTCAATTCATCCAAATGGAACCCGAACTGGAACGTGTGGAACTGGAAAGCCTGCTCTCTCAGGAAGGTGATAAAAATGATGCCTTTTTGGAAATTCATTCAGGGGC